>NZ_JBALOP010000027.1:0-73703 GCF_036962685.1 Bacillus sp. JJ1566
TGTCTAGAGGTACATGCTCCGATGAAAAAAGGTGAAGCATGTACCGCAAGAAGTGTCTAGAGGTACATGCTCCGATGAAAAAAGGTGAAGTATGTACCGCAAGAAGTGTCTAGAGGTACATGCTTCGATAAAAAAAGGCAAAGCATGTGCGCAAGAAGCGATATGGTGAGGAAAAGGGTCCTCCTTTATCACCCAACGGAAAGTGAATGTCAAAAAGTAATAAAAGTGTTAATAAGAGGGAGCAATTCCAATGGTTAAATTCATGATGAAATGTTTCTTGATTGTGACCGTTCTCCTTTTAGGGGTATTGATCGGCATGCAGCAAGCAAATGAGGGTATGAAGAAAATGAGGGGTTATAATGACCCCTCTCTTCAAGGTGCCTTTCATATCACTGATGATAACGGTGAAGTGGAAGCATCCGTCTTAGGTCGAAAAGTAACGAGTCATGATCTAGAACAGAAACAAAAACAACTAGAGGATGTTGAAGCCTTTAATCTTTTTTCAAGCATTGGTGAAAAGCTAGGAAATGGAGTTAGTGCTCTATTTGAAAATATCATGAGGGCCATTGGAAACGGAATTGGAAGTTTACTTGATATAATATAGGGGGAGTTTGCTTCTTAAAATAAAAAAGCAAGCTCTCTTTTTTTTGTGGTCGTATTTTCTTAATTGAATGTCACAAAAGAGTTCTGTATAATCTAATCTAGTGAATTCTATAATTTTATAGTAAGATAACATGTACGATTAAGTTATATTGTCCAGCTCCAGCGCCTAGCCCCTCGAGGTCGCTTCACCCCTCCTGCGGCAGCAACAGCCTCCTCGTCGAGGTTCCAGCGCTTTTCGGACTTGCATAGGATGTGCTGAAGTATACGTTGCCAAAGGACGTGGCAGTACTTAGTAGACGTTCCAATATTTAGGCGCTTGCGCTTTTCGTATCAGGAGGATTTTGAATGAACCAAGAAGAGAGACGTAATAGACAATCTAGAATCCGAAATTTTTCAATAATTGCTCATATCGACCATGGTAAATCAACCTTGGCTGACCGCATTCTTGAAAAAACAAACGCGTTAACCCATCGAGAAATGAAAGAGCAATTGCTAGACTCCATGGACCTAGAAAGAGAACGTGGGATTACGATTAAATTAAATGCTGTACAATTAAAATATAAAGCAAAAGATGGCGAGGAATATACTTTTCACCTAATCGATACCCCTGGACATGTTGACTTTACATATGAGGTTTCTCGAAGTTTAGCGGCATGTGAAGGTGCAGTACTTGTAGTTGACGCAGCACAAGGAATTGAAGCACAAACACTAGCAAACGTGTACCTTGCATTAGACAATGATCTTGAGATTTTACCAGTTATTAATAAAATCGATTTGCCAAGTGCCGACCCTGAGCGGGTAAGACAAGAGATTGAAGATGTGATCGGACTTGATGCTTCGGAGGCAGTTCTAGCATCTGCCAAAGCAGGAATTGGGATCGAAGATATCTTAGAACAGGTCGTTGAAAAAGTTCCTGCACCACAGGGTGACCCGGAAGCGCCATTACAGGCACTAATTTTTGACTCTGTATATGATCCATACCGTGGAGTAGTAGCTTATATTCGAATCGTCCAAGGTACTGTTAAACCTGGAGACAAAATTAAAATGATGGCAACTGGTAAAGAGTTCGAGGTTATTGAAGCAGGTGTATTTACACCACGTGCGACATTGCAGGACGAACTTACAGTTGGAGATGTTGGATTCTTAACAGCATCAATCAAGCATGTTGGCGACACACGTGTTGGTGATACCATAACGAGTGCGAAAAATGGCGTAACAACACCATTACCAGGTTATCGACGCTTAAATCCAATGGTTTTCTGTGGACTGTATCCAATCGATACAGCTAAATACAATGATTTACGTGAAGCGTTGGAAAAGCTTGAAATAAACGACGCTGCCCTTCAATTCGAACCTGAAACATCACAAGCACTAGGATTTGGTTTCCGTTGTGGATTCTTAGGCCTGTTGCATATGGAAATTATCCAAGAGCGAATTGAAAGAGAATTTAAAATCGATTTAATTACAACGGCGCCGAGCGTTATTTATGATGTATTCCTAACGGATGGAACGGATTTGAAAATCGATAACCCATCCGATATGCCAGACCCACAAAAAATTGACAGAATTGAAGAGCCATACGTAAAAGCGACAATGATGGTTCCAAACGATTATGTTGGTGCTGTAATGGAGCTCTGTCAAGGCAAGCGCGGTAACTTCATTGACATGCAATACCTTGATGAAAAACGCGTAAGCATCATTTATGAAATTCCGCTTGCGGAAATCGTATATGATTTCTTTGACCAATTAAAATCAAGTACAAAGGGCTATGCGTCATTTGACTATGAATTGATTGGCTATAAGCCATCTAAGCTTGTGAAGATGGATATTCTATTGAATGCTGAAAAAGTAGATGCGCTTTCCTTTATCGTTCATAAGGATTCAGCATATGATCGTGGAAAATTAATCGTTGAGAAGCTCAAAGAATTAATTCCAAGACAGCAATTCGAGGTTCCAATTCAAGCAGCGATAGGTCAAAAGATTGTCGCGCGCTCTACCATTAAAGCAATTCGTAAAAACGTGCTAGCGAAATGTTACGGTGGTGACATTTCTCGTAAACGTAAGCTTCTTGAAAAACAAAAAGAAGGTAAAAAACGAATGAAGCAAGTCGGTTCAGTTGAAGTACCCCAAGAAGCATTTATGGCAGTACTTAAAATGGATGATAAATAATGTGGAAATACCGCAGATGTTTCTGCGGTTTTTTTCAATATCATACGTAAACCCCTTATAGGAAGAAGTGATTTTTTGGTACAAGCAGCATACCTTCACATCCCCTTTTGTGAGCAAATCTGTCACTATTGTGATTTCAATAAAGTTTTTCTAAAAGGGCAACCAGTCGATGAATATCTTCAATATATGGATACAGAAATGAAAAATACAATTGAGGCGTATCCACCATCAATGCTCAAATCCATATTCGTCGGTGGGGGAACACCAACTGTTCTTTCCGTTAAACAACTGGAAGCATTCCTATCGAGTATTAACAAATATTTAACCCCCCGAAGCGAGAATATAGAATTTACCTTTGAAGCTAATCCTGGTGATCTTACAGAGGATAAATTAAAAGTCTTACTCGATTCAGGTGTCAATCGAATAAGTTTTGGTGTACAAACATTTGATGATGAACTTCTTAAAGCAATTGGAAGAACACATCGTCGTAATGATGTGTTTCAAACTCTTGAATTGGCAAAACATGTTGGTTTTGAAAATATTAGCATTGATTTAATGTATGCACTCCCACATCAAACAATCGAAAGCTTTCAGGAATCACTTGATTTAGCCTTCTCCCTTGATGTCGAGCATGTTTCCGCATATTCTCTCATTATCGAACCAAAGACCGTGTTCTATAACTTGATGAGGAAAGGAAAACTCAATCTCCCTAGTCAAGAACACGAGGCTAAAATGTACGAAACGTTAATGGATGAAATGGAGAAGCACGGGTTCCATCAATATGAAATCAGTAATTTTTCTAAAAATGGTTTTGAAAGCCGTCATAATCTAACATATTGGAATAATGAAGAATATTACGGAATTGGCGCTGGTGCCCATGGTTATGTGGCAGGAAAAAGAATTTCAAATGCAGGACCAATCAAAAAATACATGTCAGCTATAGATGAACATGGTTTCCCGCATGTCGAAACTCACTCAGTTACGTTACAGGAAAAAATGGAGGAAGAACTCTTTCTGGGACTTCGTAAAACCAAAGGAGTATCAATTTCCCATTTTCAAAAAAAGTTTTCTGTCAGTATTTTTGATGTTTTTGAAAGCCAAATTAAAGAACAAAAAGCAAAAGGTCTGCTTGAGGAAAAAAATGATTTTATTCGGCTAACACATAATGGGAAATTTCTTGGAAATGATGTTTTTCAAGCGTTTTTACTTTAATTTTAGTAGAGTTTAAATCGTTGACAATGACACTCGTATTTGGTAATTTAATTATAGAATTAGCACTCGCTAAATTAGAGTGCTAACAGAGGTGATGTTCCTTGCTAACAGATCGTCAACTATTGATTCTTCAAGTTATAATTGATGACTTTATCAGATCTGCACAGCCAGTAGGGTCAAGAACATTGTCGAAAAAAGATGGGATTGTGTTTAGCTCCGCAACTATTCGCAATGAGATGGCAGATCTGGAAGAACTCGGATTTATCGAAAAAACTCACAGCTCATCTGGTAGAGTTCCATCCGAACAAGGCTATCGATACTATGTGGATCATTTATTATCTCCGAGCCGATTATCTATAAAAGAAAAGCAGGAGTTAAAGTCAATTTTTGCAGAGAAGATTTATGAACTTGAAAAAATTGTCCAAAAATCCGCACAGATTTTATCTGAACTAACAAATTATACTTCAATTGTTTTAGGTCCAGCCTTTAAAGAAAATAAAGTGAAACGGCTGCAAATTGTTCCAATTAATAATGAAACAGCAGTTGCCATTATCGTAACGGATAATGGACATGTGGAAAATCGAACGATTTCGTTTCCTGAGTCCATTGACCCGACCGATATCGAAAAAATGGTTAACATTCTAAACGAGCGGCTTGTTGGAGTTCCACTGATTGATCTGAAAAACAAAATTTATAAAGAGGTTGCATATCTGTTAAGAACGAATATTCGCAACTATGACTCAGTCATTAATGTATTGGACAAAACACTTACATTTAATGCGGAAGAAAAAATGTATATAGGTGGAAAAACCAATATATTAAGTCAACCGGAGTTCCATGACATTGAAAAGGTACGCTCATTATTAACAATGATCGAAAGTGAGCATGAATTTTCAAGACTGTTACGAACAGATAAAGCGGGAATCGATATAAAAATCGGTCATGAGAACAACAATATCGCGATAAATGATTGTAGCTTAATAACGGCAACGTATTCCATTGGTAACGAGCATCTTGGGTCTATCGCCATTTTAGGTCCTACAAGGATGGAGTATTCACGTGTTATCACTTTGTTGCAGCACATTAGTCAAGATTTTTCAAAGGTACTGACAAAGCTGTATCAAATAGAATAGCAGTGGCTATATTAACTTTATTCAATAGGGGAGCCCTATTAAATAAAGTTAAAGCCTCCGGCGGATGCCACAGATTTTTAAAGGAAGTTTTTCGAGCAAAGGATCAAAGACTAAGAGCGTCACGTCCTGTGGCAACGTCTTTGTGACCCACTTCGTGTGGGCCTAAAAAAATCTGGGCGCAAATACGCTCTGGCGTATTTGGTTAGGAGGGTGCTAAGCCCCTCTAATACATATACTAGTAATTATGAAGTGAGACATTTCACTTTAAGGGAGGTGAGTGTATTGGCTAACGAGAATGAAGTAGTGAAAGAAGAAATCGAAGTAGAAGAAGCAATTGTAGAAAATGATGTGGTAGAAACGATTGAGCAGGCTGAAGCAGAATTAGTAGAAGAACAAGAAAATGATGTGAATGCCGAACTTTCGAAAGCCAATGAAAAAATTGCAGGACTTGAGGCTAAGCTAGAAGAGGCAGAAAACCGCATTTTGCGTCAGGTTGCCGACTTTGAAAACTTTAAGAGACGTGCTCGCTTAGATCAAGAAACAGCTGCTACATATAGAGCTCAAAGCCTTGTGAATGATTTGTTGCCAGCTCTTGATAACTTTGAAAGAGCGCTTCAAGTTGAAGCAACAAATGAGCAAGCTAAATCAATTATGCAAGGTGTAGAAATGGTATACCGCAGTATTATGGATGCCCTAAAAAAAGAAGGGGTAGAAGTAATCGAAGCAGTTGGAACACAATTTGATCCGAATGTTCATCAAGCAGTAATGCAGGTGAGTGAGCCGGATGCAGAATCAAATATGGTTCTAGAAGAGTTCCAAAAAGGATATAAACTTAAAGATCGAGTTTTACGACCTTCCATGGTGAAGGTGAATGAATAACGAAAAGCGCAAGGTGCCCGCCTATCGCCGACAAGCATAAGACGAGCGCTGACAGAAGGTGCCTTTTACCTTCCGAAGCGATTGGCTTATAACCAAGAGTTGACGGCACCTGGAGCTGGACACCAGATAAATCTAAGCTGTTGTTAATATAAGGAGGTTTTTTTCATGAGTAAAATCATTGGAATAGATTTAGGTACAACAAACTCATGTGTTGCTGTTATGGAAGGTGGAGAAGCAAAGGTTATTCCAAACCCAGAAGGTAACCGCACAACTCCATCTGTTGTTTCATTTAAAAATGGAGAAAGACAAATTGGGGAAGTTGCAAAACGTCAAGCAATCACAAACCCAAACACCATTATGTCCATCAAGCGCCACATGGGTACAGATTACAAAGTTGAAATTGAAGGCAAGGAATATACTCCACAGGAAGTATCTGCTATTCTTCTTCAATACTTTAAATCGTATGCAGAAGAATACCTTGGCGAAAAGGTAACGAAAGCAGTAATCACAGTTCCTGCATACTTTAATGACGCTGAACGTCAAGCGACTAAAGATGCTGGTCGAATTGCTGGTCTTGAAGTTGAACGTATTATAAACGAACCAACTGCTGCTGCTCTTGCATATGGTTTAGAGAAAACAGACGAAGATCAAACGATTCTTGTCTATGACCTTGGTGGTGGAACATTCGACGTATCCATTCTTGAACTTGGTGATGGAGTTTTCGAAGTTCTGTCAACTGCTGGTGACAATCGTCTTGGTGGGGATGACTTTGACCAAGTGATTATCGACTATTTGGTAGAACAATTTAGAAAAGAAAATGGCATTGATCTTTCCAAAGATAAAATGGCCTTACAACGTCTAAAAGATGCTGCTGAAAAAGCAAAGAAAGATTTATCAGGTGTAACTTCTACACAAATTTCTCTTCCATTCATCACTGCAGGAGAAGCAGGACCACTTCACTTAGAAGTAAACTTAACTCGTGCGAAATTTGATGAGCTTTCAGCAGGACTTGTTGAGCGTACAATGGGACCAACTCGCCGTGCCCTTCAAGATGCTGGTCTTTCAGCAAGTGAATTAGACAAGGTAATCCTTGTTGGTGGGTCAACACGTATTCCAGCTGTTCAAGAAGCAATCAAGAAAGAGACTGGTAAAGAACCACATAAAGGTGTTAACCCAGACGAAGTTGTTGCTCTTGGTGCAGCAATTCAAGGTGGAGTATTGACTGGTGATGTAAAAGACGTAGTTCTTTTAGACGTAACACCATTATCACTTGGTATAGAAACAATGGGTGGCGTATTTACTCGTTTAATTGACCGTAATACAACAATCCCAACAAGTAAGTCTCAAACATTCTCAACTGCTGCGGATAACCAAACTGCTGTTGATATTCATGTGCTTCAAGGGGAACGTCAAATGGCAGCCGACAACAAAACACTAGGTCGCTTCCAATTAACAGATATTCCACCAGCACCACGTGGGATACCACAAATCGAAGTAACATTTGATATTGATAAAAACGGTATTGTAAATGTTCGTGCTAAAGATTTAGGTACTAACAAAGAACAAGCTATTACAATTCAATCATCTTCTGGCCTATCTGACGACGAAGTTGATCGCATGGTTCGTGAAGCTGAGGAAAATGCAGAAGCTGACAAGAAGCGTAAAGAAGAAGTTGAACTTCGTAATGAAGCAGATCAATTAGTGTTTACAACTGAAAAAACACTGAAAGATCTTGAAGGCAAGGTAGATGCTGCTGAAGTTGCAAAAGCAAATGAGGCGAAAGATGCTTTAAAACAAGCTATTGAGAAAAATGATCTCGATGAAATTAAAGCGAAGAAAGATGCACTACAGGAAATCGTTCAACAGCTTTCCGTGAAGCTTTATGAGCAAGCACAACAAGCCCAAGCTGCACAAGGAACTGAAGACGCAACCCAAGGTAAAAAAGACGATAATGTAGTGGACGCTGAATACGAAGAAGTAAACGACGACAAGTAAGAATAAAAATGAAGAATTAAAGCTTAAAAAGTCGAAGTCAGGCCTGTCTTGGCTTTGGCTTTTTTACTTTTATGTGGAAAACATGTATTATTGCCTTTTTACAAAAATAAATGATACAATATTCTTTATGTGAATGATGCGGGAGTGGATTTTATGAGTAAAAGAGATTATTATGAGGTACTCGGGGTTTCAAAAAGTGCAAATAAAGATGAAATAAAAAAAGCATATCGAAAATTATCTAAAAAATATCACCCCGATATCAATAAAGAAGCAGATGCTGCTGATAAGTTTAAAGAAATTACCGAAGCATATGATGCCTTAACGGACGATAACAAACGTGCCCATTATGACCAATTCGGCCACACAGATCCGAACCAAGGCTTTGGTGGTTTTGGCGGGGGTGCCGATTTTGGCGGAGGCTTCGGTTTTGAAGATATCTTTAGTTCAATCTTTGGCGGTGGAACAAGGCGACGTGACCCAAATGCACCGCGTCAAGGGGCAGATTTACAATACACAATGACCCTAAAATTTGAAGAAGCTGTATTTGGTAAAGAAACGGATATCGAGATTCCAAGAGAAGAAGAATGTTCAACCTGTCATGGATCGGGTGCAAAAACTGGGACTAAACCAGAAACTTGTTCACACTGTGGCGGTTCGGGTCAAATCAATGTTGAGCAGAACACGGCATTTGGCAGAATCGTGAATCGACGTGTCTGTCATCACTGTAGTGGAACTGGGAAATTTATTAAGGATAAATGTTCAACATGTAGCGGCTCTGGTAAGGTGAAAAAACGTAAAAAAATCCATGTAAAAATTCCTGCTGGTATCGATGACGGTCAACAGCTTCGTGTTGCCGGTCAAGGTGAACCAGGTGTGAATGGTGGGCCTCCAGGAGATTTATATGTTGTATTCCATGTGCGTTCCCATGAATTTTTCGAGCGCGATGGGGACGATATCTACTGTGAAATGCCATTAACGTTTGCGCAAGCTGCATTAGGTGATGAAATTGAAGTACCTACCCTTCATGGAAAGGTAAAGCTCAAAATTCCTGCGGGTACTCAAACTGGTACGAATTTCCGTCTTCGCGGCAAGGGTGTACCAAATGTACGAGGATACGGTCAAGGAGACCAACATATTCAAGTACGTGTCATTACCCCAACAAAGCTTACAGAAAAGCAAAAACAATTGCTTCGTGAATTTACTGAAATAAGCGGTAATGAAACTCCAGATGAACAGCATGATAATTTTTTTTCAAAAGTAAAACGCGCTTTCAAAGGTGAATAAAAACGAAATGTGAAAGCGCCTTGTATAGGAACATCGACTAATAACTGCCACGTCCTGTGGCAAACGTCGATGTCAGCACGTCCTGTGCAAGTCCGACAAGCACAAGACGGGTCGGCTAGAAGGTTGCTCTTTAACCTTCTGGACGGAATGGCTTGTGACCTCGAGGGGCTAGGCGCTGCAATTGGACATGAGAACCCATTTTTATAGAATTGGATTGGAGTTGGTAGATATGAAATGGTCTGAAATTAGTATTCATACAACACAGGAGGCGGTGGAGCCTGTATCGAATATACTTCATGAAGCAGGTGCAAGTGGAGTTGTTATTGAAGATCCATTCGACCTAACAAAGGAACGAGAAAATGTGTTTGGTGAGATCTACCAACTTAATCCTGATGATTATCCTGATGAAGGTGTTATCGTGAAAGCATACCTCCCTGTCAATAGCTTTTTAGGTGAAACAGTAGACGAAATAAAAGAAGCAATTAACAATCTTTTGCTTTTTGATATTGATCTGGGCCATAATAAAATCACAATTAGTGAAGTTCACGAGGAAGAATGGGCTACAGCGTGGAAAAAATACTATCACCCGGTCAAAATCTCTGAAAAATTCACCATCGTACCGACATGGGAAATGTACGAGCCTGTCCATAGCGATGAATTAATTATCGAGTTAGATCCTGGAATGGCATTTGGAACAGGGACACACCCTACAACTGTCATGAGTATTCAAGCCCTTGAACGCACTGTAAAACAGGGAGATACAATTATCGACGTTGGGACAGGTTCTGGTGTATTAAGCATCGCTGCTGCAATGCTTGGAGCAGGGTCTATTAAAGCACTTGATTTAGATATAGTAGCCGTTGAAAGTGCAAAGCTCAATATTAAATTAAATAAAGTACATGACGTAGTTAATGTCTCTCAAAATAATCTTCTTGATGATATTGAAGGACCAGTGGATCTCATTGTGGCGAATATTCTTGCTGAAATCATTGTTCGTTTCACAGATGACGCGGCAAAAATCTTAAAACCAAATGGTGCATTCATTGTATCTGGTATCATTAATACGAAAAAACAAGAAGTAAAGGACAGCCTTCTAGCTTCTGGATTCACGATCGAGGAAGTGCTAGTTATGGAAGACTGGGTATCAATGATTGCTAGAAAGAAAAGCGAGTAAGTGGTGAGATAAAACATGCAACGATATTTCGTCGATCAGATGAGCGAAACTGGGGCCACAATTGTAGGTGAAGATGTTCACCATATTACACGGGTCATGAGAATGTCAGTTGGAGAGTCCATTATTTGTTGTTATAATGGAAGGGTAGCAGTTTGTACAATTACTGAAATTACCAATGATACGGTTTTGGCAAATGTTGTAGAATGGGTAGAGAATTCGAATGAGCTCCCTATTAACGTATGTATTGCAAGTGGATTACCAAAAGGGGACAAGCTTGAATATGTAATCCAAAAAGGGACGGAGCTTGGGGCATCTGAGTTTGTCCCTTTTGTTGCGGCTCGTTCAATTGTCAAATGGGATGAAAAAAAAGGACAAAAAAAGGTGGAGCGCTGGGGTAAAATTGCAAAGGAAGCAGCAGAGCAATCACACCGTGCAGTCGTTCCTGATGTAAGTAAACCTTTGACTTTTAAAGAATTATTGTCTTTTAGCAGATCCTTTACTTATAAAGTAGTAGCTTATGAAGAGGAAGCAAAGCGCGGTGAGAGTTCAAATCTAGCACGTGTATTATCACAATTGAAACACGGAGAATCCCTTTTTGTTGTGATTGGACCTGAAGGTGGTCTAACTGAAAAAGAGGTATCGACTTTAATAGAGAATGAATTTATTTCCTGTAGCTTTGGTCCAAGAATTTTACGAACTGAGACAGCGCCACTATACGTTTTATCAGCTGTATCATATTATTTTGAATTAGCGAGGTGACAACAATGTCATTAGTTGCATTCCATACATTAGGATGTAAAGTAAATCATTATGAAACAGAAGCGATTTGGCAACTATTTAAAGAAAATGGGTATGAACGTACTGAATTTGAAAGTACTGCTGATGTATATGTTATTAATACTTGTACGGTTACAAATACTGGGGACAAAAAGAGTAGACAGGTAATACGTAGAGCAATTCGTAAAAACCCTGATGCTGTTATTTGTGTTACAGGTTGTTATGCGCAAACTTCACCTGCAGAAATCATGGCGATTCCTGGTGTAGATATTGTTGTAGGAACACAAGATCGAAAGAAAATGCTTGAATATATTGAGCAATACAAGCAAGAACGCACGCCGATTAATGGTGTAGGTAATATTATGAAAACACGTGTATATGAAGAATTAGATGTGCCTTCATTTACAGACCGCACACGTGCGTCATTAAAAATTCAAGAGGGTTGTAACAATTTCTGTACTTTCTGTATCATTCCATGGGCTCGTGGTCTCATGCGTTCTCGTGATCCAGAAGAGGTAATTAAACAAGCACAACAGCTTGTAAATGCAGGTTATAAAGAGATTGTCCTAACAGGCATTCATACTGGCGGCTATGGTGAAGATATGAAGGACTACAATCTAGCTGCTCTTTTACGTGACTTAGAATCTAAGGTAATTGGTCTTAAGAGAATTCGTATTTCTTCCATCGAGGCAAGCCAAATCACCGATGAGATTATTGAAGTACTTGATCAATCTACAAAAGTTGTAAGACATCTGCATGTTCCACTGCAATCTGGTTCTAACACTGTGTTAAAACGTATGAGACGTAAATACACAATGGAGTTTTTTGCTGAGCGTTTAACAAAACTACGTGAAGCTTTACCAGGATTAGCGTTAACATCTGATGTTATTGTTGGTTTCCCTGGTGAGACAGAAGAAGAGTTTATGGAAACTTATAATTTTGTAAAAGAACATAAATTCTCTGAATTACACGTTTTCCCGTACTCTAAGCGTACAGGCACACCAGCAGCCAGAATGGAAGACCAAATTGATGAAGAAGTGAAAAATGAGCGTGTTCACCGTCTCATTTCACTTTCTGACCAATTAGCGAAGGAATATGCATCTAATTACGAAGGAGAAGTATTAGAGGTTATTCCTGAGGAGCTAGACAAGGACGATCCAACAAGCGGTCTATATATCGGTTATACTGACAATTATCTAAAGGTTAAGTTCGATGCCAGTGAAGATATGATTGGTAAAATCGTGAAAGTAAAAATCACAAAAGCTGGTTATCCATACAACGAAGGTCAATTTGTAAAAGTTGCAGAAGACCTTACGATTGAGGAAGAAGCAAGAACTACTGCGTAACCTAAATAGAAATGTAAGAAAGCTAATCATGTGATTAGCTTCTTTTTTTTATCACATAATATAACTGTTAGGTGCTAGTCAAACCTATTACAACAATGATATGATGTTAGAGGTACGTACAACTAAAAGATAAAAGGAGAAATACATAATGACGAATATTGCTAAAATGATTGATCATACAGCATTAAAAGCAGATACAACAAAAGAGCAAATTGAAAAACTTTGTGCAGAGGCAAAGGAATACGGATTTATGTCTGTTTGTGTGAATCCAACATGGGTTGAAACTGCAGCTAGCCTGTTAAAAGATTCTGAAGTGAAGGTTTGTACAGTTATCGGATTTCCATTAGGGGCTAGTACCTCAGAAACGAAAGCATTTGAAACAAAAGATGCCATTGAAAAAGGTGCAACCGAAGTGGATATGGTTATCAATATTGGTGCTCTAAAGGATAATAATAACGAATTAGTTGAAAAAGACATCCGCGCAGTTGTAGAAGCAGCAAAAGGCAAGGCACTTACAAAGGTTATTATTGAAACATGTCTGCTAACGGATGAGGAAAAAGTTAGAGCGTGTGAGCTCTCCGTTAAAGCCGGAGCTGATTTTGTGAAAACATCTACTGGTTTCGGGGCTGGAGGAGCAACTGTAGAAGACATTCGTTTAATGCGTAAAACAGTCGGACCAGATATCGGAGTGAAAGCTTCTGGCGGAGTTCGTGACGTAAAAGGCACCCAAGATATGATTGAAGCAGGTGCAACAAGAATTGGCGCAAGTGCTGGAGTAGCAATCGTTAACGGACTTTCAGGATCATCAGACTATTAAAACTATAAAAGCTGGCCCATTGGGCCAGCTTTCCTTATGCAGCACGGTGTACTTTTGTAATAAAATTGGTCAATACACCAGCAAAAGGCAAGAAGAGCAGTGAAGTTAGAACATTAAATATCAAACTAACATGAGCGATTTGAACATCAGGATGAGATGTAAGCAGCATGGCGATTTGACCAAGTACATTTATTAATGGGAAAAACAAAACTACACCAATCACATTGACCCAAATATGGGCATATGCAGCTAATTTTGCTTCATGTCTGCTCCCAAAACTTGCAATATAAGCAGTAATACATGTTCCGATATTCGCTCCCAGTAACACTGCAATTCCTGCATTTAAAGTTAGAAGCTGTTCATTCATAAACCCCATGATGATTCCGGTAGTCGCCGTACTAGATTGAATAATAGAAGTCAAAATAGTCCCTACTCCCACTCCAAAAATGCCGCTTTCATTTGTATGCTGAAAAAAAGTATGAATGGATGGGAATTGTGAAATTGGTCTTGCAAGCTGCTCAAATCCATTCATCGCAACAAACATGCATCCCAAACCAAATAAAAAAGCACCGAAGCTAAACACCTGTTGATTACTAATAAACAAACATAAAAACCCTAAAATTAAAATTGGAACTATCCATTCAAAAATGTCAAAGGTTATCATTTCTGCAGTAAATGTTGTTCCAATATTTGTACCAAGAATGATTCCAATTGATTGTTTAAAGGTTAAATATCCTGTCGCAATTAACCCGACAACAAGCACCATAACAGCAGAACTGCTGTGGATAATTGCGGTAATGATCATGCCTGTTAATAATCCCTTAATCGGGTTATTGGTAAAACGAATCAACCAAACCTTTAATCGATCTCCGGTAAGATTATAGAGGCCTGTCCTCATCACAGTCATACCAAACAGAAAAATTGCAATAAATACAGCAAATAACGATATAAGTTCAATCATGCATTTTCACCCCTATCACATTGTATGGACAAGAATACGTGAAAATGACTACATCAATATTTTTAACCCTAATACATGTTAAACTGGTTATACATAGCCTATAAAAAGAGAGGAATTAGCAGGAATAGCAGCAAAAAATTTCATCAAAACTAGTAGTGGAGTCATGAATTCTAGTGTTACAATCGTGAATTACAGTTGACCAAAAATCATGCATATATTATAATTGCAAAGTACATGTTTATTTTTTTGACGATATTTTCGATCGACAGAAATGTAACATGTGTCTTAATCAGAGTTAGTGGTTGTTTTCGGAGGGAGGGAATTAGAATGTCAAAAACGGTCGTTCGTAAAAACGAATCGCTTGAAGATGCTCTTCGCCGCTTCAAACGTACTGTATCTAAATCAGGTACGATTCAAGAAGCTAGAAAGCGCGAATTCTATGAAAAGCCTAGCGTAAAGCGTAAGAAGAAATCTGAAGCTGCTAGAAAGCGTAAATTCTAAAAGAGGGTGTAGTTTTATGAGTCTTCTCGAGCGTTTAAATAGTGATATGAAAACAGCGATGAAGAATAAAGAGAAAGATAAGCTATCTGTTATTCGAATGGTGAAGGCTGCACTTCAAAATGAAGGTATAAAGTTTGGAACCAGTGAACTAACAGATGAAGCAGAACTAACAGTTCTAACTCGTGAATTAAAACAACGAAAAGATTCCCTCCGCGAATTTAGTAACGCTGGTCGTGAAGATCTTGTTAATAAAATTCAAACTGAAATTGAGATATTAGAGGTATACCTTCCAGAACAATTATCTGAAGAGGATCTTGTTGAGATTGTAAAAGAAACAGTACAAGAGGTCAATGCTTCTTCAAAGGCTGACATGGGTAAAGTGATGGCTGCAATCATGCCTAAGGTAAAAGGTAAGGCTGACGGCGGTCTCGTAAACAAACTTGTTCAACAGCAATTATCTTAACAAAAACACCTTACATCGCGTAAGGTGTTTTTTCATTATAAGGGAAAGAAAGGGTGCGATTTTAGGAGGTGTAATAACATCCCCTTAAAAATGCCTGCTCTAATACATAATAAAAGGTAAGAATTACCACGAAAAAGATTGTATTGAAATACGCAAATTTTGAAACCTGTAAGCATTTCAATCGTATTACATACTACCAAGACGAAAATATGAATAGAGAGGGGGGGACGTGATTTGAAAAAATGGAGAATTCTTTTTTTCTTATCCATTATTCTCTTGCCACTAATCCTCACACTAACGCCAAATAAAAGCTCTAGTGCAACGGACCAAGTGGTGTATATCATCCCGTTAGAAGAAACGGTCGAAAAAGGATTAAGTGCTTTTATTGATCGTTCAATAACAGATGCTGAGAATAAAGGAGCAAACATCCTCATTTTTGAAATCAATACCCCTGGAGGTGCGGTTGATGCGGCGACACAGATTGGGAAACGAATTCAGGAAACAGCTATTCCTACAGTTGCTTATATCAATAATGATGCCATCTCAGCGGGTGCCTTTATCGCATTAAATGCAGATAAGATTTATATGTCCCATAATGGTAGAATGGGAGCAGCCGGCATCATTGACCAAGCAGGGAATACAGCAGATGAAAAAGCCGTTTCCTACTGGTTGTCGGCAATGAAAGGTGCTGCCGAAAACAATGGCCGTGATCCGATTTACGCATTGGCAATGGCAGATAAAGAGATTGACCTTCCAGAACTAGGGGCCGAAAAAGGAAAATTCCTAACTTTAACTGCCAAACAGGCTCTTTCAGTTGGTTATGCAGAAGGTATTGTACAGGATAAAGCTGATTTATTAAAAACGTTAGGCTATGAAAAGGCTGCTGTTGAGGAAGCTGAGGTTAGTTTAGCTGAAAAAATTGCTCGCTTTATTACAAATCCAATAGTTGTTTCACTTCTTTTAACAATCGGAAGCTTAGGATTAGTTGTTGAATTATACTCTCCAGGTTTTGGTATTCCTGGTATAATGGGAATATCGGCACTATTGCTCTTTTTCTATGGGCATTTAGTAGCGGGACTAGCTGGAATGGAGGCCATTATCCTTTTTGTAGTAGGAATTGTATTAATTTTATTGGAGTTTGTTTTGCCAGGGGGGGTTATAGGCTTGATAGGATTAGGGGCTATTTTAACGAGCTTTTTCTTGGCGGGAAGCAGTGTCATGGTAATTGGTATTTCACTGTTAGTAGCTTTAGTAGCAACGATTGTTGTATCTATTATTTTAGTGAAAGTATTTGGCAAGAACCTACATGCATTTAAAAAGATTATCCTTTTTGAATCTACCAATACCGAGAGTGGGTATGTTTCGAATAAGAATCGAGAAGATTTAATTGGAAAACAAGGAATTTCCTTAACAACATTAAGACCTTCTGGTACCGTCATGATCAATGATGAAAGAATAGATGTTGTTACACAGGGGAATTACATTGAGAAAAATACGAAAGTAGAAGTCATCAAAACAGAAGGTTCTCGAATTGTTGTTCGAGAAGTTCCTGACATTGATAAATAAAAACAAGTAGGAGGAAAAAGAATGCCAACAGGTATGATTACAATTCTAATATTGGTTGCACTCGCTATTATTTTATTGGGTGTACTATTTACATTTGTGCCAGTTGCACTATGGATTTCAGCACTTGCTGCTGGTGTCCGTGTAAGTATCTTTACATTAATCGGGATGAGGTTACGTCGGGTTATCCCGAACCGTGTAATTATCCCGTTAATTAAGGCTCAAAAAGCAGGTTTACTACTTAATACAAACCAATTGGAGAGTCACTATTTAGCAGGTGGTAATGTTGACCGTGTTGTAAATGCATTAATCGCTGCACAACGTGCAAACATTGAATTAACCTTTGAAAGAGCGGCTGCAATCGATTTAGCAGGTCGTGACGTGTTAGAAGCTGTCCAAATGAGTGTTAACCCTAAGGTAATTGAAACACCATTTATTTCAGGTGTTGCGATGGATGGAATTGAAGTAAAAGCAAAAACTCGTATCACCGTTCGTGCCAATATTGATCGTTTAGTCGGGGGTGCAGGGGAAGAAACTGTTATTGCCCGTGTAGGTGAGGGTATTGTAAGTACAATCGGTTCTCAAACGGACCACAAAAAGGTCCTTGAAAATCCTGATATGATTTCTCAAACGGTTTTGGCAAAAGGGCTAGATGCAGGTACAGCATTTGAAATCCTATCTATTGATATTGCAGATATTGATATCGGCAGAAACATAGGTGCCGTGCTTCAAACAGACCAAGCGGAAGCCGACAAGAAAATCGCTCAAGCGAAAGCTGAAGAACGCCGTGCAATGGCGGTTGCAAGTGAACAAGAAATGCGTGCTCGCGTAGAAGAAATGAAAGCGAAGGTTGTAGAAGCTGAGGCTGAAGTACCACTGGCAATGGCAGAAGCATTACGTTCTGGTAACCTTGGTGTACTTGATTATACAAATCTAAAAAATATCATGGCTGACACTGATATGAGGGATTCAATTGGTAAAAGTACAAAAGATCATGATGAAGATAATAAATAATAATTATCAAAAATAAACCTCAAAACGCGAAAGGAGGTTTACACTGTGGATTCACCTATCGAAGGGCTTATAAAATTTATTATGGCAAATCCGATAATTTTGATTATCGCATTTGGGTTATTTATTAATGCGTTTAAACGTTTTGCGAGTGGTAAAAAAGAGCCAACGACTCAAATCCCACTACCAAAGCAGTTTAATCCGTTTGATCAAGAACCAAAACCTGAAAAGGAAGACCATCAGGTAGAAACAAAGTATGATTATGAAGAGTTTGAATCTGAAAATGGTTCTGATTCTCATGTTCCAAATACGTTTTATGATCGATATCAAGAGCTACAGCAAAGGGGAACATACAGTGAAGCGACGTTCGAGGAGGAAGAACAAGCCTTAACAGTTATTAAACCGACGGGAGCCACTTCAGAACAAAGGGGCGTCAAAGGCTTCTCGAAGAACAAGGTCGTCGAAGGGATTATTTGGTCTGAAATACTGGGTCCTCCAAGGGCAAAAAGACCGTATCAAACTCGTCGATAGTCTTTTCACTTATCACATTTCCCTAATATAAAAATGTTCTATGCACCCTCTTTCTCTCATAAACATGAGTTGAAAGGGGGTTCTTTGTTATGCCTAAAAACCTAGGACAACGCATGAAAAGATGGATCACAAACAAGATGGAACTTCCTGCTGACGTCATGATGGATCTTCCGAGAATAACAATGATTGGACAATTACATATATACATAGAGAATCATCGCGGATTATTAACCTTTTCAGATAAAGAGGTACGGCTATTATTGAAACAAGGACAACTTCTGATAAAGGGGAAAGCATTTGTGATAAAAACAATTTTACCTGAGGAAATAATGCTTGAAGGAAAAATTGAACATGTGCAATATATTGAGAATTGATTCATAACAGATTCACTAGGAGGATTTAAGCATGAAAAACCATTGGATGCATTTTTTTAGTGGGAGTGTCAAAGCTATTATTTCTGGAAAAGGGACCGAGCGTTTTATCAATGAATGTGTAAGACAAGGTATTGTTGTGTGGGATGTAAAGAAGCCAGGTACCCATACCCTTAGCTTTTCTATGTATTTAAAGGATATAAAAAAAATTCGCCGGGTTGTTCGTAAAAACGATTGTAAGCTCAGATTCATTGGAAAAAAGGGCTTACCGTTTCTTGTTCAAAAGGCATTGAATAATAGTGGTTTTTTAATTGGGTCCATTTCGTTTTTCATCATTGTTACATTATTATCTAATATGGTCTGGGGTATAAAGGTCGAAGGGGCCAAACCGGAAACAGAGCACCGGATTATTCAAGAATTGAAAAAGCTTGGTGTAGAAAAAGGGAAGCTTCAATTTTTTATTGAAGATAATGAATCATTGCAAAGACATCTTGAGGATGCCATCAACGATATTACTTGGATTGGTGTGGAATTAAATGGGACGACCTATCACTTTGAGGTTGTTGAAAAGAACCAGCCTGATCCACCAGAACAATTTAGTCCAAGAAATCTTGTTGCAAATAAAAAAGCAATCATCAAGAAATTAATTGTTGAAGAAGGAAAGCCTGTTGTGGGTGAAAACGATTTTGTCAAAAAAGGTGACCTCTTAGTTACAGGTAAAATTGGAAAAGAAGGAGAAGAAATCTATGTACCTGCACGTGGAAAAATTTTTGGTGAAACATGGTACAAGTCTGAAGTAAAGGTAGATATTACAACGAAACTTGAGGTGCTAACAGGGGAGAATAAAATTAAACATTATATTTCGTTAGGAGATTTACGTATTCCGATTTGGGGAATTGGCAAAATTGAATATAAGGAATATCAAACAGAATTGGATGAAAGACATATCAAATTTTTTAACTGGGAACTACCAATTGCCTATGAAATAGAGACGCTTAGAGAAAGTGAAAAAATCACCAGAACATATAAACCAAATGAAGCCGTCGAGGCAGCAATGGATATCGGCAGAAAGAAATTAGAGCAACAACTGGACAATGATGCTGAAATTATAGAAGAAAAAGTTTTGCGTCAATCCATTAACAATGGTAAAGTAAAATTGGAAATAAAATATAATGTTATTGAGAATATCGTCACTACGATACCATTAGTTCAAGGAGACTAAAGGATGTCAGAAGATTTAGTAATGAGTAAACACCAATTAGAAAATCCAAACGAAGCACTTGTTTTATTAGGAAACAATGATCTTCATTTAAAAAGAATTGAAGAAGAATTAAATGTTTCAATCATCACAAGGGGTGAGGCTCTTCACGTTTCAGGTGACTCAACAAATGTACAGCTTGTTGAGGAAATTCTTGATAAGCTTCTTGGTGTGATTCGAAAAGGAATACGTATAAGTGAACGTGATGTTATTTACTGTATTCAAATGGCGAAAAGCGGAAAATTAGATTCGTTTGAAGAATTATATGATGAAGAAATTACAAAAACCGCTAAAGGAAAATCCATTCGTGTAAAAACACATGGACAACGTCAATACGTGGCTGCTATCAAACAGCATGATTTAGTTTTCGGAATCGGCCCAGCCGGTACTGGAAAAACATATTTGGCCGTTGTTATGGCTGTTAACGCTCTAAAGAATGGACAGGTTAAACGTATTATTCTAACTCGTCCAGCTGTTGAAGCGGGCGAGAGTCTTGGATTTTTACCAGGTGATTTAAAGGAAAAGGTTGACCCATATTTACGTCCTTTATATGATGGATTACACGATGTGCTTGGTGCTGAGCACACCGAACGTTTAATGGAACGAGGAATCATTGAAATTGCCCCATTAGCCTATATGAGAGGGCGTACGCTTGACGATGCTTTTGTCATATTAGATGAAGCCCAAAATACCACCTTGGCGCAAATGAAGATGTTTTTGACACGCCTAGGTTTTGGCTCTAAAATGGTCATAACTGGAGATATCTCGCAAATCGATTTACCTAAAGGAGTAAAATCTGGTTTGCGTGAAGCAATGCATATACTGAAGGATGTGTATGGTTCTGCGTTTATCTATTTAGAACAGTCTGATGTTGTACGCCACCCACTTGTAGCACGTATTGTTGAAGCGTATGAAAAGGCTGAGGCTGACCAAAAGTAAAAGACCCATATGGGTCTTTTTTATCATTACAGGAACTGGTAAAATAAACCTTAGAAAAGGAGGTTCAAGAAATGAGGAATCCGAATAAGCTACTAAATAAGTTGTCCGTTATTAAAAGCAATCAATCCTTACATATATTGATTTATATCCTCCTTGCTGGAATTATGTTTTTAGTTATGTATAGTAATGTTAAACCAGAAGTCTTGAATTTAGAGGTTTTGCATCCATCTGAACAGACAATTCGTTCGCCATTAACAATTGAAGACAAAGCAGCTACCAAGGCAAAACAGGATACAGCAGCAAAAGAAGTTGAGGATGTTTTCACACTCAAATCCGAATATGCTGATAATCAAATTGACCTTGCCATTTCAATCTTTGACTCAATTGAAGAAACGAATAATGAAGCATTGGATATGTATAATGGGAAGATAAAAGAATGGGAAAGCCTTACAGAAGAAGATCGAGGGGAAGAACCAAAACAATTGACGGCTTCAGAAAAATTACAGATGTTAAAAACGAAGCTGCCACAGGATTTAACAAACCGAATCCCGGATGAAGTTTTTACAGCTTTATTAACAGCAACTCCTGAACAATTATCACGTACAAAAGATGCCGTTATCACAGCTGTTAATAATGTAATGAACACTAGAATTCCTTCATCTGAGGTAGAAAATGCCAAAAATAAAGTGGTGGAGGAATTACGCTACTCTAGTGTAGACACAACTCTACGTGAGCCGATGCGTGAAATGGCGCGTTTTGCAGTCGTTCAAAACGTCTATTATGATGTTGAAGCAACTGAAGAAAAACGCCAACAAGCAATTGAAACGGTAGAGCCTGTAAAAATTCTTCAAGGTCAAATTATCGTGGAAGAAGGACAATTAATCACACGGGATATTTATCGTCAACTCGAGTTGCTAGGGATGACTAGCACG
Source organism: Bacillus sp. JJ1566 (assembly GCF_036962685.1). Classification (NCBI taxonomy): domain Bacteria; kingdom Bacillati; phylum Bacillota; class Bacilli; order Caryophanales; family Bacillaceae; genus Bacillus; species Bacillus sp. JJ1566. Next base: position 21,920 of record NZ_JBALOP010000027.1, read on the forward strand.
AATAACCCAATTCAACCTTTTATCGGATTGGCGTTAATTATTGTTTTAGTAATAGCGACTATAATTTATCATTTTCATAACGATATGATTCCTACTGATCGGCACCGGAATATTTATGTGTTAATTTTTGCGATTATCTTTACTACTACCATTCTATTGATGAAAGGTATTAGTTTATTCCAACAAATCGATTATTCTGATATCGGATATATTGTTCCTGTTGCTATGGGTGCAATGTTAATAAAACTATTGATTAATGAAAAAGTTGCCATTCTCTCAAGTATGATTTTTGCCGTTTGTGGAAGTCTTATCTTTAATGAAGGTGTTACAGGTACGCTCAATTTCACAGCAGGAATTTATTTCTTATTTGGTTGTTTAGCTGGTGTGTTGTTTTTAAGTAAGCATAACCGAAGAGGAAAAATTCTCCAAGCAGGGCTATTTGTTGCATTGATCAATATTATCGTGATATTTTCAATCATGTTATTACAAAATGGTAGTTATTCGAGTTTAGATTATGGTTCATCCATTATTATGGGAGTTTTATCAGGTGTTATAGCTGCCGTTCTTACAATTGGCCTACTGCCGTTTTTTGAAGCAGGGTTTAATATTTTATCAACAATGAAATTAATTGAGTTGTCGAATCCAAATCATCCGTTATTACGAAAAATTTTAACGGAAGCACCGGGTACGTATCATCATAGTGTCATGGTTGCGAATTTATCTGAGTCCGCCTGCGAAGCAATTGGGGCGAATGGATTATTAGCTAGAGTTTCTTCTTATTATCATGATATTGGAAAAACAAAACGACCGCATTTCTTTATCGAAAACCAGATGAATATTGAGAATCCACATGATAAGATTGCTCCACAGCTTAGTAAAACGATTATTACAGCACATGCCACAGATGGGGCTGAAACATTAAGGAAATATAAAATGCCCAAAGAAATTGTTGATATTGCTGAGCAGCATCATGGAACAACCCTGTTAAAATATTTTTATCATAAAGCAAAGCAACAAAGTGAGCGAGAAATTCTAGAATCTGATTTTAGATATGTGGGACCTAAAGCACAAACAAAAGAGGCTTCCGTAATTGGAATAGCCGATAGCGTTGAAGCCGCGGTGCGTTCACTATCAAATCCAACTCCACAAAAAATCGAATCACTGGTTAATAGCATTATTGCTGACCGCTTACAGGATGGTCAATTTGATGAATGTGATATCACTTTAAAAGAGCTTGATATCGTTGCAAAAACACTTTGTGAATCACTAAAGGGAATCTTCCACTCAAGGATTGAATACCCTGCGGAGGCTACAAAACAGAAGGTGAAGGAAGCATGAGGTTAGATATTGATTTTAACGATGAAATTGGGGAAGTAAAAGAAGAAGAATGTAATTTGGTTAAGGAACTACTTTTTTTAGCTGCAGAAAAAGAAGGTGTTGAAGAAGGAACGGAGGTTTCGATTACGTTTGTTGACAATGACCGAATCCAAGAAATAAATCGAGAATACCGCGATAAAGATCAACCTACAGATGTGATTTCCTTTGCAATGGAAGAAATGGGTGAGGGAGAAATTGCGATTATCGGTGAAAACATTCCAAAGCTATTAGGAGATATTATCATTTCAATCCCTAGGGCAAGGGAACAGGCCGAAGATTATGGTCATTCCTTTGCTCGAGAATTAGGTTTCCTAGCTGTTCATGGTTTCTTGCATTTACTTGGCTATGACCATATGACAGATAAGGATGAGGAAAAAATGTTTTCAAGACAAAAGGAAATCCTAGAGGCTTATGGACTTGAAAGATAAACAAAAAAGTAAATGGTCACGATTAATTCGAAGCTTTTCGTATGCTTTACAAGGCTTGCGAGAAGCGTTTTTTTCGGAACGTAATTTACAAATACACTTTTTGTTTTCCGTAATTGTTGTAATTTGTGGTTTCATTTTTAAAATTACGCAGGTAGAATGGATAGTTATCCTGCTTTTAATCGGTGGAATGTTTTCGATTGAATTAATGAATACGGCAGTTGAAAAAGTGGTGGATTTAGTTACCAATGAATATCACCCTTTAGCTAAGAAAGCTAAGGATATCGCAGCAGGGGCTGTCCTCATCTTTGCGATCATATCTGTTATTGCAGGATTTATCATTTTCCTACCTTACATAATCAGTTTAATATAAAGAAAATTCTTACAATTGTGTAACAAATGAATCAAACCCATGCATTAATCAAGTATTTTATGTAAAATAAAAATACACTTGCGTATTAAGATACGCTGAAAGGAAGAAATAGTTGTGAAAAAAGAGGAACTAATCAACGAAGCGAAAAAAGCAAGAGAACTAGCATATGTTCCGTACTCAAGCTTTAAGGTAGGGGCTGCTCTACTAACAAAGGAAGGTAAAGTGTACCATGGCTGTAACATTGAAAATGCAGGCTATAGTGCAACTAATTGCGCGGAAAGAACTGCCCTATTTAAGGCAGTTTCTGAAGGAGATAAGGAATTTACAGCACTTGCTGTAGTTGCAGATACAGACCGTCCAGTACCCCCGTGTGGGGTATGTCGTCAAGTCATTTCAGAGCTTTGCCAGCCTGATATGAAGGTTTATTTATCAAATCTTAAGGGCGATATACAAGAGACAACGATAAATGAATTACTGCCAGGAGCTTTTACACCGGAGGATTTACATGGAAAATAAGAATGGATATAAATCAGGTTTTGTTTCAATTATTGGACGACCAAATGTTGGAAAGTCCACTTTTTTAAATCATGTTATCGGGCAAAAAATTGCGATAATGAGTGATAAACCTCAAACGACACGGAACAAAGTGCAAGGGGTCTTTACTGAGGAAAACTCCCAAATTATTTTTATTGATACGCCAGGGATTCATAAACCAAAGCATAAGCTAGGCGATTTTATGATGAAAGTTGCCCAGAACACACTTAAGGAAGTCGATATCGTCTTATTTATGATAAATGCTGAAGAAGGCTATGGCCGAGGTGATGAGTTTATCATTGAACGCCTAAAAAATATTCAGACACCAGTTTTTCTTGTTGTTAATAAGATAGACCAAATACATCCTGATAAATTATTAGAATTAATTGAGAAGTACAAAGGACTCTATCCTTTCAAGGAAATTGTACCGATTTCAGCGCTGCAGGGTACGAATACTCCACGATTAGTTGAACAAATTAAAAATTATTTGCCGGAGGGACCTCAATATTATCCAGCTGATCAAGTAACAGATCATCCGGAACGATTTATTATCACGGAATTAATTCGTGAAAAAGTACTTCACCTCACAAGAGAGGAAGTACCACATTCGATTGCCGTTGTGATGGATTCACTTGAAAGAAGAGAGGGTGGCAATACCGTCTACGTTGCGGCTACTATTATTGTGGAACGTAATTCGCAAAAAGGAATTGTGATAGGAAAACAAGGCAGTATGCTCAAAGAGGTTGGTAAGCGAGCGAGAGCAGATATAGAAGCGCTACTTGGGTCAAAAGTCTTTTTAGAGCTTTGGGTGAAGGTTCAAAAGGACTGGCGTAACAAAATGTCCCAGCTTCGTGATTATGGTTTTAGAGAAGATGAATATTAGAAGAATGTTAAAGTATTTGCATTTCTGAAAAAAAATACGCGGATTAGCAAAATTTATGTAACATGTTTTTTAGGATTTTCGGTCAAGATATTCTTACAAGTGAATGAAATTGGAGAGTCTTTGCTAGTAAAAATAACGAAAAGGTGGGGTTACTATGTTAGATTTTACCTGGAAGGTGTTTAGTCAAACAGGTAATGTTGATACGTATCTTCTTTTTAAGGAATTGGAACAAGAGAAGACTGAGAGACCCGAAGCACAGAGTGAGGAGCTAGCAGAAATAGATTTTCCAATTACTTGACCATCCTAAAAAAGCGTCTTAGACTTAACATAGGGACGTAATAATTTAGTAACAAAGGTAATTGGTTGCCTTGTTGCCAATGGATGGTGACAGAAGTGCTGCAAAAATGCGAAGGTATGATCATTAGAACAAGTGATTATGGTGAAACGAATAAAATCGTAACTTTGTATACCCGAGAATGGGGAAAAATTGGGGTAATGGCGAGAGGCGCAAAGAAACCAAGTAGTCGCCTTGCTGCTATTACTCAGGTTTTTACATATGGACAGTTTTTAGTTCAAAAGACATCTGGTTTAGGTGTTTTACAGCAAGGTGAAACCATATCCACCTTCCGTTCCATTCGGGAAGATATTTTCTTAACCGCATATGCATCGTATGTGGTTGAATTGACCGATAAATGTACAGAAGAAAAAAGATCAAATCCTTTCTTATTTGAAATGCTGTTTCAAACATTAAATTACTTAAATGAAGGATATGATCCGGACATTCTTCTGTATATTTATGAGCTAAAAATGCTTCCATTACTAGGGCTATATCCTCGGCTAGACGAATGCACTATTTGTAAAAGTACAGAAGGTGAATTTGCTTTTTCGATAAAAGAAGGCGGACTTCTGTGTCATCGTTGTTACGAAAAAGAACCGTATCATCTGAAAGTATCGCAAGCAACAATTCGATTACTTCGCTTGTTTTATTATTTCGATTTAAGTCGGTTAGGTAGTATAGCCGTAAAGGAAGAAACGAAGAAAGAATTAAAAATGGTGATTGCCATGTATTACGAAGAATATTCAGGCTTGTATCTAAAATCAAAACGATTCTTAGATCAACTCGATAATTTACGTCTACCGTAAAGAGGTTACTTGACATGGATGTAAATTTGGACTATAGTTCAATTAAAAATACCGCACGGTGAAGGAAAATAGTACTTATTAAAGTGTATGTTCAAAATGGAGGATAAAAAGGACCGAGAAGTTCAAGGCGGCGCAGGTTTGAGCACTGTAACGTATGTAGTTAATACGTGAGGAGCGGAAAAGCAAGCCAACGCAGAAATTCGATGTGTCATTTTTCCTGGACATTTTGACATCCTCTTATTGTTCATAAAAGCGAACCTAGGACGGTGGAAGCTAGGGTATGAACAGATAAGGAAGGCGTTCCAGAGTGTAACGAATGAAAGAGGCAATAACTCATTATACGAGTTGTTTGCAAATAGGGTGGAACCGCGGGTAAACTCTCGTCCCTATGTCTACAATTAGGCATAGAGGAGGGGAGTTTTTTATTTTTGTAACAAAATTAACTTAGGATTATTTTTCATGTAATTTTACCGGAGGTGCGAGATTAATGAATATACAAGAAATGATATTAACATTACAAAAGCATTGGTCAGATCAAGGCTGTATTCTCATGCAGGCCTATGACGTAGAAAAGGGTGCAGGAACCATGAGCCCCTATACTTTCTTAAGAAGCCTTGGTCCAGAGCCGTGGAATGTAGCTTATGTGGAACCATCAAGACGTCCGGTCGATGGCCGCTACGGAGAAAACCCAAATCGCCTTTATCAACACCATCAATTCCAGGTTATCATGAAGCCATCACCTGACAATATTCAGGAGCTTTACCTCGATTCCTTACGTAAACTAGGAATTGATCCGTTAGAACATGATATACGCTTTGTTGAAGATAACTGGGAGGCACCGACATTAGGTGCTGCAGGACTTGGTTGGGAAGTTTGGCTTGACGGAATGGAGGTTACACAATTTACATATTTCCAACAGGTTGGGGGCATTGAGTGTAAACCAGTCTCTGTTGAAATCACTTATGGAATTGAACGTTTAGCCTCTTATATTCAAGATAAGGAGAATGTTTTTGATCTTGAGTGGACAAAAGGCTTTACAGTTCGTGATATTTTCCATCAGCCTGAATACGAGCATTCAAAATACACGTTTGAAACATCTGATACAGAAATGCTCTTTAACTTATTTAGCATTTATGAAAAAGAAGCACACCGTCAAATGGATGAGGGACTCGTTCACCCAGCTTATGACTATGTTTTAAAGTGTTCACACACCTTTAACCAGCTAGATGCAAGGGGAGCAATCTCAGTCACAGAAAGAACAGGGTATATAGGCAGAGTTCGTAACTTAGCTCGTAAAGTAGCTAAAACGTTTTATGAAGAGCGGGAAAAATTGGGCTTCCCAATGCTGCAGGCAAAAGGAGACGATCGTCATGAGTAAGCGAGATTTATTGATTGAAATTGGTTTAGAGGAGATGCCAGCACGGTTTGTAACAGATGCTATGAATCAGCTTTCGGACAAGGTTACAAACTGGTTACGTGAACATAATATTTCTTTTGAACAGGTTGAACATTTTTCTTCACCTAGAAGACTAGCGGTACTTGTACAAGATGTTGCTGAAAAACAAAAGGATGTTGAACTTGAAGCGAAAGGTCCAGCGAAAAAAATCGCATTGGACCAGGACGGAAATTGGACAAAAGCTGCGCAGGGCTTCACAAGAGGACAAGGTGCTACAGTTGAAGATATCTTTTTTAAAGAGATTAATGGTGTGGAATATGCACATATAAATAAATTCATTAAAGGAAAAGACACAAAAGAAATTTTAGGTGAGCTTGAGGAAGTCATTACCCATCTATCATTCCCTAAAAATATGCGTTGGGGCGATCAAGAGCTTCGCTATGTACGTCCGATAAAATGGATTGTCGCTTTATTCGGAACGGATATTATTCCAATTTCAATCACAAATGTTACAGCGAGCAATAAAACATGGGGGCATCGTTTCTTAGGCCATGATGTTGAAATTACATCACCAAGAGACTATGAAAAACTCCTTATGTCTCAATATGTAATTGCAGATTATCTGGAGCGCAAAGAAGCAATTATAAACCAAATTAATATACTAGAAGAAGACAATAATTGGGAAATTCCAATTGATGCAGATTTACTAGAAGAAGTAACAAATCTTGTTGAATATCCAACTGCTTTTTATGGAAAATTTGAAGAAGAATTTTTAAATTTACCAGAAGAAGTGTTAATTACAAGCATGAGAGAGCATCAACGCTATTTCCCTGTAAAAGACAAAGATGGTGCCCTTCTTCCTTTCTTTGTAGCTGTTCGAAATGGTGACCATAAGCACCTTGAAAAAGTCGCTAGGGGGAATGAGAAGGTACTTCGTGCCAGATTATCTGATGCTGACTTCTTCTATAAAGAAGATCAAAAATTAAAAATTGATGATTTAATACAGAAGCTTGATAAAGTCATATATCATGAAGAAATTGGCTCAATTGGTGACAAGGTGAGACGAATTCAGCAAATCACGAAGCACCTTTCACAGCTTCTTAACCTTGACAGCGAAACGCAGGAAAAGGCAAGTCGAGCTGCTGGGGTTTGTAAATTTGACCTTGTTACGAATATGGTTTACGAATTTCCTGAGCTTCAAGGAGTCATGGGAGAGCGATATGCACGATTAAGTGGTGAGGACGAAGCGATCGCTGTAGCTATTAATGAGCATTACATGCCACGACACGCTGATGATGTTAGCCCTTCATCAACCATTGGTGCTGTAATTAGTCTTGCTGATAAACTAGATACGATTATTGGGTGCTTCTCCATTGGCATTATTCCGACAGGTTCTCAGGATCCGTATGCATTACGTCGTATGGCATCTGGTGTAGTTCAAATCTTACTTGATAAAGATTGGGATATTAGTCTTGAAGAGTTATTCGATTATGTATTAAATCTGTTTGTCGAAGCGAATATCGCAAAGCTCGAAAAACAAGAAATTGAAAAAGAGCTTGTTCAATTCTTTAAATTACGTATTAAACACGAATTAAACAATCGAAACATCCGCTATGACATTATTGATGCAGTTCTTGGTACAAAGCTCGGAAACGTTGGACTACTTATTAACAAAGCTGAAATGCTTGAAAAGAATAAAGACCATAAAGACTTTAAAGCAACTATCGAATCACTGAGTAGAGTACTAAATATCGCAAAAAAGGGTGAAGAAGCTGAAATTAAGCCTAGCCTTTTTGAATCAAATGAAGAAAAGCATCTCTTTGAGAAGTTTACGGAGGTTAAACCAAAGGTAATCGAAAGCTTTAATAATCATGATGTAACAGAAGCTTTCCATTTATTAGCTTCATTAAGAGAATTAATTGACCAATATTTTGAACATACAATGGTAATGGCAGACGATGAGGCAGTGAAGAAAAACCGCCTTGCACAAATGGTTCAACTTTCAAAACTCATCCACTTCATCGGGGACTTGAATTCGATTATTGTAAAATAATAACTAGGGGCATTTTGCTCCTAGTCTTTTTCTATCTACTATACGTCTTTGCGCAATTAGTATATAATAATTCTAATTAGTATAACCTTATTGAAAATATACATAAAACAATAGATTCTAGGATTGGTGGTGAGTACAATAGAACTAAGCAAACGGCAAGAACAAATCGTACAAATTGTTAAAGACAATGGGCCGATTACAGGAGAAGCGATTGCTGACCGATTAAATTTGACGAGGGCAACTCTTCGTCCAGATCTCGCCATTTTAACAATGGCGGGCTATCTTGAAGCAAGACCTCGTGTCGGATATTTTTATACGGGAAAAACAGGTCAGCAGTTACTAGCCGACAAGATTAAAAAAATCAAAGTGATGGATTATCAATCTATTCCTGTCGTAATAAATGAGAGTATATCTGTATATGATGCGATTGTTACCATGTTTTTGGAAGATGTCGGGACTTTATTTGTGGTGGATAAATCGTCGATCCTTGTTGGAGTCTTATCAAGAAAAGATTTGCTGCGGGCAAGTCTTGGTAACCAGGATTTAAAATCTGTTCCAGTCACAATCATTATGACCCGCATGCCTAATATTACAATGTGTGAAAAAGATGATCTTTTACTTGATGTGGCTCATAAATTAATAGAAAAGCAAATCGATGCATTACCTGTTGTAAAGCATTCTGAACGTGGTATAGAGGTCATTGGGAGAATCACAAAGACAAATATGACAAAAGCCTTGGTGGCCCTCGCAGGGGATGAAATCCTCTAATTTTTTGGTAAGGAGATGGAGTAGCAGATGAGTAAACGTGTGGTATATGTAGTATCAGATTCAGTTGGAGAAACAGCAGAATTGGTTGTAAAAGCAGCGGTAAGTCAATTTAATGGCTCACATACAGATATTAAACGAATTCCTTATGTTGAAGATACAGCTACATTGTCAGAGGTTGTGGCCCTTGCGAAGCTTAATAATGCAATTATTGCTTTTACACTTGTGGTTCCTGAACTAAGAGATTTCCTTGTGAAGGAAGCAGAGCGAGAAGGAGTCATTGTGAATGATATTATTGGTCCGCTAATTGATAAAATGTCAGGCGTTTATGATAGTAACCCAAGATTCGAAGCGGGTCTTGTCAGAAAATTAGACGAGGATTATTTTAAGAAAATAGAGGCAATTGAATTTGCGGTTAAATATGATGATGGACGCGACCCAAGGGGAATTCTTCGTGCAGATATCGTCCTAATTGGTGTTTCAAGAACCTCTAAGACACCTTTATCCCAATACCTGGCACATAAGCGCTTTAAGGTTGCAAACGTTCCAATCGTTCCCGAGGTTGATCCACCGGAAGAACTGTTTAAAGTGTCACCAAATAAATGCTTTGGATTAAAAATCAGTCCTGACAAACTTAATCATATTAGACGCGAAAGGTTAAAATCACTAGGCTTAGATGACCAAGCAATCTATGCGAATATTAACCGCATTAAAGAAGAACTTGAACATTTCGAATCAATTATTAGTAAAATCGGTTGTGAAGTTGTCGATGTCTCAAATAAAGCAGTTGAAGAAACGGCAAATATTATTTTAAATAAAATCAATAAACGCAAAAATCAATAAAGGCAATTTTAAATACCTATATAAGTTAAGAGAAAACATATCTTAAAAAGATATGTTTTTTTATGGCACTTGAAGGAATTTTATATTATAATAAAAAATTGTGATAAAAATACATATTTTTAGGTTTAGAGTTCGATTGGATAGAATAGACTATGTATTGAAGGTTGTCAAGGGTAAGATAAGGAAATAGGTGAATTAATTTTCGACATTATTTTCTCATTTCAATTTTTTTCTTTCCAAAATTGCTTTTGAATATCCGTTCTTTGTGTCTAGCTTCAGGCGCCTTGTGCTTTCTTATTACTCACCTAAAGATTGGGACTATCACATTTTTTGAACATATTTTAAATCTTTTTCTGGAAAAGAAGGATTCTCTGGAGTGATGTAGAATAGAGAAATATGACGAAAAAAAGAATAAAATATTTGTTGATGCAGATGCATGTCCAGTTAAAGAAGAAATACTTAACATTGCAGGTACATATAATATCAATGTTGTATTTGTCGCTTCTTATGCCCATGTTATGTCAAATCCCATGGGTGGAAAATGGGTGTACGTGGATGCTGAGAAAGAAGCTGCAGATCTTTATATTATGAATCATGCAATTAAAAAAGATATCGTCATTACCCAGGATACTGGCTTAGCAAGTATTTTAGTAAACAGAGGTGTAACAGCTATATCACCCCGTGGCAAAGAGTTTAAGGAAGAGGACATGGAACAAATTCTCCATTTCCGCTTTTTATCTGCAAAGGAAAGACGTAATGGCTCCTACTCGAAAGGACCAAAACCCTTTACTGACGATGACAGACAGCATTTTACTAAAATTTTTAAAAAAAGTTTGTCGAATATTGCAGGATTTAAACTCTGACTATCGAATATTTTAGTACTTGGGGATGTTAAACATGGGGTATCGAATTCCCGAAGAGACAATCGAAAAAATTCGTATATCTGTTGACATTGTTGATGTTATTAGTGAATATGTTCAATTGAAGAAGCAAGGTAGAAATTATTTTGGCTTATGTCCATTTCATGGTGAAAATACCCCTTCATTTTCTGTATCCCCTGATAAACAAATCTTTCATTGTTTTGGGTGTGGAGCAGGTGGAAATGTATTTTCTTTTTTAATGGACTTAGAAGGGTATTCATTCGCAGAGGCCGCAGTAAACTTAGCTAATAAAGTGAACATTGACCTATCGGATTTTGAACAGCAAACAGCTGTTTCTGATAAAAAAAACAATGATGCATCAAAAATGCAAGAAGCACACGAATTATTAAAGAAATTCTATCACCACCTATTACTTAATACAAAAGAAGGTGAACCAGCGCTAGACTATCTAACAAATAGGGGCTTCACGAGAGAAATTATCGATAAGTTTGAAATTGGCTATTCCCTTGATTCATGGAACTTTGCAACGAAATTTCTCCAAAAAAGAGGCTTTAAGCCTGAGTTGATGGAACGTGCCGGATTACTCGTAAAAAAGGAGGACACCGGGACATTCTTTGATAGATTTCGAAACCGTATCATGTTCCCAATCTGGGATCATCAAGGCAAAACAATTGCTTTTTCTGGCAGGGTGCTTGGAAAGGGGCAGGAACCAAAATATTTAAATAGTCCTGAAACGATTATTTTTAATAAGAGTAAAACCCTTTACAATTTTCATCAAGCAAGACTTGATATCCGAAAACAACAGCAGGTGATCCTATTTGAAGGATTTGCAGATGTAATTGCAGCTGATTCAGCAGATGTTCCAAATTCAATTGGTACTATGGGCACATCCTTAACGGATGAACATGTAAAAATAATTAGAAGGAATGTGGAATCTGTTGTCATCTGCTATGACTCTGATAATGCTGGGCTTGATGCCGCTTTAAGAGCTTCATCGATGCTTGTCGAGGCCGGCTGTTATGTGAGAGTTGCAACAATGCCAAATGGCATGGACCCTGATGACTACATTAGCAAATATGGCGCAGAGAAGTTTAAAAATGATGTAATAGGGGCAAGTCTTACATTAATGGCATTTAAACTTCAGTACCTAAGAAGAGGAAAAAATCTTCAGGATGAAGGAGAACGCATCCGTTATATAGAAGATGTACTTAAGGAAATTTCCTTTTTAGAAAAGGCTGTCGAAAGAGACCATTATTTGCGCCAGCTTTCAAGTGAATTTTCGATTTCGCTTGATGCACTAAAAACACAACAGCTTCAGTATTATAAATCTGAACGGAAAAAAAGGGATAATTTCTCTTCGAATAGAAATAATACGAAAGCAAAACCTACCATATCTAAACACTTACTTAAAGCCTATCATAATGCAGAACGTTTTTTACTTGCGTATATGCTACGGAGTCAGGATATTGCTGATAAAGTACAAGATCAGCTCCAAGCCGAATTTAATATTGAAGAGCATCGAGCAATTGTAACGTATTTATATGCGTTTTATGAAGAAGGTAATGAACCTGATATCAGCACATTTCTAACAAGGATACATGATGATAATTTAAAACGGATTGTAACTGATATAGCAATGATGTCAATTGAAGAAGAAGTATCAGATTCTGTGTTATCAGATTATGTGAAACAGGTGTTGAATCACAAAAAAATGTCAATGATAAAAGAAAAAGAATCTGAGCAACTTGAAGCCGAGCGTAGTAAGGATTATTTGAAGGCCGCTACGATTGCAAATGAAATTATTCAAATGAAAAAAGCATTACATTAAAATAGGTTTTCTAACCTCTATGTCTTACTAGTTTTGGAAGGAGGGGAACAAATGGCTGAAAAGTCTAAAGAAGTTGATACAGAATTAACATTAGAACAAGTTAAAGAAAAATTAACACAGCTAGGTAAAAAACGCGGTGTATTAACCTATGAGGAAATCGCTGAGCGTATGTCTGGTTTTGAAGTTGAATCAGACCATCTTGATGAATACTATGAGTTCCTTGGAGAGCAGGGGATTGAATTAATAGGTGAAGGCGAAGATCATGATGCAGCAGATGATAATGAAGATGATCCGAATGTCCAAGAGTTATCAAAGGAAGAAGAATTTGATTTAAATGACCTTAGTGTTCCTCCAGGGGTTAAGATTAATGACCCAGTACGTATGTACTTAAAAGAAATTGGTCGTGTTGATTTACTCTCAGCCGATGATGAAATTCAGCTTGCTGAAAGAATCGAACAAGGTGATGAAGAGGCCAAACGCCGACTTGCAGAAGCCAATTTGCGACTAGTTGTAAGTATTGCAAAGCGTTACGTTGGTCGTGGGATGCTGTTCCTAGATTTAATCCAAGAAGGAAATATGGGACTTATTAAAGCTGTCGAGAAATTTGATTACCGCAAAGGCTTTAAGTTCAGTACGTATGCCACTTGGTGGATTCGTCAAGCAATTACACGTGCAATTGCAGACCAAGCAAGGACCATTCGTATCCCTGTTCATATGGTCGAAACAATCAATAAATTAATCCGTGTACAACGTCAGCTACTGCAGGATCTTGGACGCGAACCAACTCCCGAAGAAATTGCCGAAGATATGGATTTAACACCTGAAAAGGTTAGAGAAATTTTAAAGATTGCTCAAGAACCTGTGTCGTTAGAAACACCAATAGGTGAAGAAGATGACTCACATCTTGGTGATTTTATTGAAGACCAGGATGCAACATCTCCATCAGAGCATGCTGCATATGAGCTTTTAAAGGAACAACTAGAAGATGTCCTTGATACCTTAACAGATAGAGAAGAAAACGTATTACGTCTACGTTTTGGTTTAGACGACGGACGTACACGTACCCTTGAAGAAGTAGGTAAGGTATTTGGTGTTACTCGTGAGCGTATACGCCAAATTGAGGCAAAAGCACTACGTAAGCTTCGTCATCCAAGCCGAAGTAAACGACTAAAAGATTTCTTAGAATAAAATTTTTCATTTACATTTCGTAGTTTACTTCATAAAATTGAAGTAAACTATTTTTTTTAGGTAATATACCCTAGTTGTAAAGCATTAGAAAGGTGAGCGCTTTCATGAATCAAGACAGAAAAAAAATCATTATCAACGAAATCCTTTATTGGCGTGAAAATAAATTACTGCCAGAAGCCTATTGTAATTTCCTTCTTTCATTATATACAGAAGGCGAAGGGGTTGAACCCACAAAATCAACAGCTCCAACTAAGAAAAAATCAATGATTTCGATACTCGGAATTGGTTTACTTTTACCAGTTTTATTTCTTGTCACTTATTTTACTGAAATATCGCCTATATTGCAAATGGTAATAAACTTTATTTTTATAATTGTCTGTATCTTAGGCTTAATTAAGAATAATAATAATCCGCTATTCGTACATATCGGGTCCATCATACTTGCTCTTTTTATCCTTCTTTTATCAGTAAACGGAAGTGATTTTCTATTTAAAGGACATGGACTTTATTTATCCGGAATGATTTTCTTGAATTGTGTTTGTTGGATCATAGTTGGCATTTTTTCAAAGAAAAAATATTTTTTAATTGCCGGCATTATTGGAAGTATTACTACAGGAATGATATTTTTTAATATTTAAATTGTTTGAAAATTCATCAACTCCCTATATAATAGATATTGAAAACGCATACAACGGGAGGGGTACTATGAATTTCGATTTAACGACTGAGCAAAAAATGATACAAAAAACTATAAGGGAGTTTTCTGAAGCTGAAGTTGCTCCAGGTGCTGAACAACGAGATAAAGACAAACGTTTCCCAATTGAAGTTTTTCAAAAGCTTGGTGAATTAGGTATGATGGGTCTACCGTTTCCTGAAGAATACGGAGGAGCAGACTCAGATACAATCAGTTTTGCAATCGTAGTCGAAGAACTGAGCCGTGCCTGTGGGTCTACCGGAATTACATACTCAGCACATATTTCGCTTGGTGGTGCACCCCTTCATTTATTTGGAACCAGGGATCAAAAACAAAAATACTTAACACCCATCTGTACAGGTGAGTCGCTTGGCGCATTTGGACTGACTGAACCTAATGCAGGTTCAGATGCGGGTGGAACGCAAACAGAGGCCATACTTGAGAAGAATGAGTTTATTATCAATGGAAATAAATGCTTTATTACCAATGCAAGCTTTGCGAAGCATCTAGCTCTTACCGCGATAACGGGTCGAGATAGCGGGAAAAAGGAAATCAGTGCGATCATTGTTCCAACCGAAGCAACAGGATTTAAGGTGATCGATAATTATGAGAAAATGGGGCTGCATGCATCGAACACGACAGAATTAGTTTTAGAGGATGTACGTGTCCCTGAGGAAAACTTACTTGGTAAACGAGGAGAAGGCTTCAGGCAGTTTTTAATCACGCTAGATGGTGGCAGAATTGGAATTGGAGCAATGGCAGTTGGGATTGCTCAAGCAGCATATGAAAAGGCGTTATCCTATGCTAAAGAGCGAAAGCAGTTTGGGAGATCGATTTCTAGCTTTCAAGCAATCCAATTTAAACTAGCAGACATGGCGATGAAAATTGAGTTGGCACGAAATATGGTGTATAAAGCTGCATGGTTAAAGGATCAAAACCGTAATTTTTCAAAAGAAGCTTCAATGGCCAAATTATATGCATCTGAAATTTGCATGGAGGTTACAAACCAAGCAGTTCAGATTCACGGTGGATATGGCTATATGAAAGAATATCATGTGGAAAGATTTATGCGGGATGCAAAGTTATTAGAAATCGGGGAAGGGACATCTGAAATTCAAAGAATGGTGATTGCTAGAGCAATCGGATGTTAATAATCTGATGTAACGAATAACTCCTTTCCATTTGGTAAAGGAGTTTTCCTTTATTCATGGAATGCTGAATAAAGTTAAAGCCTCCGGCGGATGCCACGATTTTTCAAAGGAAATTTTTCGAGCAGGTAAGATTAAAGACGAAAAGCGCCACTTCCTGTGGGCCTAAAAATCGGGCGGCAAATACACCAAGGCGTATTTGATTTGAATACTTTTGACAAATTTGTGACATTTCTGTGTAAAATAATTTTGCAATAATATGTTAATAGGGTTCTTTGTATAATTAGGACTTTCACTTCTATCAAATTTCAAGTAAAATAGAGAGTGTTTGTATAGAATATATATAATAACTTCTTTCAAAGATGTACATAAGGTAAGGGAGGTCAGAAAATGAAAAAGAATCCATTAATACCATTTGCTTTAATTGCAGTTTTTGGTATTGGACTTATGTTCCTATTAGGCTTTGTTGGATTAGGTAACATGGACGAAATGGCAAACAAAGGTGAAGAGGCTCCTGAAACAGCTACTGCTTCCCCAGAAGAAATTGTCAAAAGTACATGTGCGGCATGCCATGGTCAGGATTTAGCTGGTCAAGGTACTGCACCTGCATTGAAAGGTCTTGATTTATCTGTTGAAGAAATTCAAGATGTAATCACAAATGGTAAAGGTGCAATGCCAGGTGGCTTAGTTAAGGACCCTGCACAAGTACAAGAAATAGCAAATTGGTTAGTAGAACAAAAATAATAATAGATTAAAACCCTTTGCATTTAATGTAAGGGGTTTTTTTCTGCATTCATCACACTGGATGGAAGTTTACCTATAAATCCTGTATAATGAAACCTAATTTATAAAAAATGTGGTGTTATTATATGAATGAAGAAAAGCTATCAATGCGGCTCGAAACAGTCGCGTCATACATACCGAAAGGGGCTATTTTAGCAGACATCGGCTCTGACCATGCCTATCTACCATGCTATGCATATCTTAATGGTATGATTTCACAAGGAATCGCTGGAGAAGTCGCAGAAGGCCCATTTCAATCAGCAAAAAAGCAAATCTCTAAAAATCAACTTGATCTTGCTTTAGAGGCTCGAAAAGGGAATGGACTAGAAGTCATTCAACCCAATGAAGTAACATGTATCACCATTGCTGGAATGGGTGGTTCACTGATTCGCTCCATTCTTGACCAGGGCAAGAGCAAATTACTTGGCGTGGAACGGCTTATCCTTCAACCGAATATCGGAGCTTCTACAATTAGGGATTGGCTGATTGAAAATGATTGGGAGCTAATCGCTGAAGAAATTTTGGAAGAAGACAGAAAAATTTATGAAGTATTAGTTGCCGAAAAAGGAAATCCACGAAAACCATATAAAAATAAGGAACAAGAACTATTACTTGGTCCATATTTACTAAAAGAAAAAAATCCCATCTTCATCAAAAAATGGACCCACGAGCTAAAGCACTGGGAGAGAATCTTAGAACAGCTTAAGCCTGCAGGGGAAACTCCTGAAAACCGTTTGCGAAAAGAAGAGCTTGAGCAAAAAATCGAGATTGTTAAGGAGGCGTTAAAATGAGCAAAATACCTAACGGATTTGAAGTCATCGAAGTATTTGAGCAATTTTCCCCCAAATATTTAGCTGTTGAAGGTGACCGGGAAAAAATTGGCCTACAAATTGGAACATTAAACAAACCCGTTAAAAAAATTATGATAGTACTTGATGTCATAGAGGACGTTGTAAATGAAGCTATTTCAAAGGATATCGATTTAATTATCGCTCATCATCCTCCGATTTTCCGCCCGTTAAAAGCTGTTCAAACAGATACGCCTACGGGAAGAATCATTGAAAAATGCATTTTGCATAAGATTGCGGTCTATGCAGCGCATACGAATCTCGATGTGGCAATCGGTGGGGTCAATGATTTATTAGCGAATGCATTAGAGTTAACAAATACTGAATTGCTCGCACCAACCTACGAGGAAAAACTAAAAAAACTAGCTGTCTATGTTCCAAGGGAATCTGCAGAAGAAGTTAGGATGGCATTAGGAACGGCCGGTGCTGGTTTTATTGGAAATTACAGTCATTGCACGTTTAATTCCCAAGGTACCGGAACCTTTTTGCCACATGAAGGAACAACCCCTCATATCGGGGAAATAGGAAAATTAGAAGAAGTGAATGAAATCAAAATTGAAACTGTTTTTCCTAGCGGTCTCCAGAAAAAGGTTGTTACGGCCATGCTAAAAGCACATCCATATGAAGAGGTTGCCTATGATATTTATCCTCTTGAAAATGAAGGGAATGTACTTGGCCTGGGGCGAGTTGGCTATCTTGAAAATGAGATGACGCTTGAGCAATTTGCGGAGCATGTAAAGGATAGATTAGAGGTTGATGGTATACGTGTCGTTGGTTCTCTTTCAGATAAAATAAAAAAGGTTGCCGTCCTTGGTGGAGATGGCAATAAATATATTTCACAGGCCAAACGAGCTGGGGCAGACGTTTATGTAACAGGTGATATGTATTACCATGTCGCTCATGATGCGATGATGATGGGCCTTAATATTGTGGACCCTGGTCATAATATTGAAAAGGTCATGAAAAAAGGGGTAGCAAACGTCTTAACCGATCGTTTTAAAGAAAAGAAATTCGAGGTTTCAGTAATCACATCAGAACTAAATACCGATCCCTTTAAATTTCTATAAAATAAAAAAGGTACTCCGACTGGAGTACCTTTCGCTTATTTTTTAGGAACTTTCACCTTTGGTAGCACTTTATGAAGTGGAACTTTTCGAACACGTTCCCAAGTTTCTTTATCTTCTGGGTCATATTGTTCTAAGAAGTTAATCACTTCTTTAGTAATCGGTGTTGGAGTGGAAGCACCTGCTGTTACAGCTACTTTCTCTACTCCTTCAAGCCATTTTAGCTGGATGTCACTTACATCTGCTACAC
This sequence comes from Bacillus sp. JJ1566, assembly GCF_036962685.1. Classification (NCBI taxonomy): domain Bacteria; kingdom Bacillati; phylum Bacillota; class Bacilli; order Caryophanales; family Bacillaceae; genus Bacillus; species Bacillus sp. JJ1566. The sequence goes on from NZ_JBALOP010000027.1 coordinate 40,396, forward strand.
GATAAGCTGTAGTACCTGCAATTTCCTCAGAAACCTGTGCAAGACGGTTTGAGTTATTGCTCATCGGGTCCCCAACTACGAGTGTTAAGTCTGCCACCCCTGCTTGTTCTGCCACCGCCTCTTGACGAACCTGTGTAGCTAGACAAATTTCATTATGGACTTCAGTATGCGGGAATTTTTCCTGTACTTTTTCCATAACATCGAGAACATCCCATTGGCTCATCGTTGTTTGGTTGGTTACAACAAGCTTTTCACTACTTAGCTCAAGCTTTTCAACATCTTCAACTGTTTGAACAAGATGAACGAAACCAGGTGCTTCACCAATTGCTCCTTCTGGCTCCGGATGACCTTTTTTTCCAATATAAATAATGTGGTAGCCTTCAGCTGATTTTTCCTTGATTAAATCATGTGTTCTAGTAACGTCAGGGCATGTCGCATCTAGTGTAACAAGACCTCTTTCCTTCGCTAGTCGTTTCACCTCAGGTGATACACCATGAGCTGTGAAAATGACAGTACCTTCTTTAACTTGATTTAGAATATCTAAACGATTCGGTCCATCAAGTGTAATAATGCCCTCTTCTTCAAATGCATCGGTAACGTGTTTATTATGAACAATCATTCCTAATATATAAATGGGTCTAGGTAATGTTTTATCTAAAGCGGCGTTTTTCGCAATAACCATCGCATCCACTACACCGTAGCAATAACCACGCGGTGCAATTTTGATTACTTCCATTCACTTCTCCTCCTAAAGAATAATAAATCGGATAGCTTATTCCCTTATACCATAATAACTGGTACTCTCGTAATCTCGTATTTATTATATCTGAGTATGGAGGATAATACAAAGTCTTTTAAATGTAAAGCTTTGGTACTGATTTTCCAGTGCCCGTTGCTTTTGGTTTTTCTTCTTCATTCGGTAAGTCGTCACTGTTAGAAGTTACATCGGAAAGTGAAATTGTTTCATTATCTTCTTCCGCTTCATTTCCTGCATTTTTAATGGCACTGTACATTCTAATCATGGCTGGAATATTTTTCATTAATGGACCATATTGTTGAACCATTGGAACGACGGATTCTGCCATTTTTAAAGTTTTTTGTACATTTCCCATCATTGCACTTAGGTTCGAAGGATTTGCTAAACTCTGAAGGGTACTTGGGTTCATTCCTTGGGAAGGATTAAAGAAGCCAGGCATTCCTCCCATACCTTGCATCGGATTCCGCTTCCCCATTCCAGGGATTAATTTCTTGAGAAGACCGCCTATGCCGGATCTTCCTTGTCCTTGTATACCTTGCATACCACCGAACATTCCAGGTGGTCGAAAACCATATTGCTGTGGAAACATAGATGGTGGTCTCATCTGCCTCATGGGTCTCATTTGGTTCAATGGTTGTCGTGGATAAAACATTTTCTTATCCTCCTTTCACATTGCCTTGATTAGTGGAAGAATAAATATAGTGATAATACCCTGTTTTTAGGATATGCGATTAGGTAAATGAATGTTTAAGTAAATCACTCAATTGGGCTCGATTGGTGTTTTTTCATGCTTTCCTATATAATAAATTGTTAGGTTATGATGATACAAAGAAGTGAAATTAAACCTTACATACAAAATTCATATTTATATAAATGAGGGATCGTAATGACAGTACAAGATTTTGAAAAATTTCAATTTCAACCATTTTTACTTGAGGCATTAAAGGAGATTAAATTTACAAAGCCAACTGAAATTCAAGAACGATTAATACCAAGCATACAGCGTGGTGAAAGTGCCATTGGCCAATCACAAACAGGAACAGGTAAAACTCATGCTTACCTGTTACCAATTATTAACAAGATTGACGCCAAGAAACAAGAGGTACAAGCGGTTATCACAGCACCAACAAGAGAGCTAGCGACTCAAATTCATCAAGAGATTGGCAAAATCACTAAATTTAGTGACGAGAATCCGATCACAGCAAAATTATTTGTGGGCGGTACTGATAAGGTCCGTACTATTGAAAAACTAAAAACACAGCCACATATTGTTGTCGGTACTCCAGGAAGGATTCATGATTTAGTTAAGGAGCAAGCTCTTCAGGTATACACGGCCAATCAAATCGTCGTTGATGAGGCTGACCTAATGCTTGATATGGGCTTTATTGAAGATGTTGATCAAATTGCAGCCAGAATGCCGGAAGACCTTCAAATTTTGGTGTTTTCAGCAACGATACCTGAAAAATTAAAGCCCTTTTTAAAAAAATATATGGAAAACCCTCGTTATACCCATGTTGCACCAGAGCAGGCTACAGCAGCAAAGGTTGAACATATTCTTGTTCCACTGCGCCATCGAAATAAGCAAGCTCTACTAAAGTCGATTTTGGAGGCGTATAACCCATATTTGGCGATTATTTTTACAAACACAAAAAAAATGGCTGATGAAGTAGCTGATGGCCTAATTGAAAAAGGGTTAAAGGTGGGAAGAATCCACGGGGACCTTCCACCACGTGAACGCAAAAAAGTCATGAAGCAAATCAATTCACTTGAGTTTCAATATGTTGTTGCAACAGATTTAGCGGCAAGAGGGATTGATATTGAAGGTGTTAGCCATGTTATCAACTATGAGCTGCCTAGTGATCTTGATTTTTACATTCATCGAGTTGGTAGAACAGCTAGAGCGGGGTATTCTGGAATTGCTGCAACCATTTATGATCTTTCTGATGAAGATGCAATTGTAAAGCTTGAAAAAATGGGTATTTCATTTGTGAATATGGACCTTGAAAATGACGAATGGGTACAGATTGGCGAGAGAAACAAACGAAAGGCTCGCAAAAAACAAGTAGATGAAATTAATGAACTTGCCAAAAATAAGGTAAAAAAGCCTAAAAAGGTGAAGCCTGGCTATAAGAAAAAAATGAACAAAGAAATAGAAGATTTTAAAAAGCGCCAAAGACGTTTGAAGAGAAAATAAGTAATAAATATGGTAAAATGGTTGTATGAATTGTTTTAGGGAGATTGGAGTGTAACATATGCTAAAGATAGGCTCACATGTTTCAATGAGTGGTAAAAAGATGCTTCTTGCAGCAAGTGAAGAAGCAGTGTCATATAGTGCGAATACATTCATGATTTATACAGGTGCACCACAAAATACGAGACGTAAAAAAATTGAAGACTTAAATATAGAGGCTGGACAAGCCCATATGAAGGAAAATGGGATTAATGAAATTGTAGTTCATGCTCCATATATAATTAATATTGGAAACACTTCTAATCCAGCTACCTTTGAATTGGGTGTAAATTTCTTACGTTCAGAAATTGAGAGAACAGAAGCGCTCGGAGCAAATCAAATTGTCCTTCATCCAGGTGCACATGTAGGTGCTGGCGCTGAAGCAGGAATCAAGAAGATCATCGAGGGATTAAATGAGGTTCTGATAAAGGACCAAAAAGTACAAATAGCATTAGAAACAATGGCTGGAAAAGGGTCTGAATGTGGAAGGTCCTTTGAAGAACTTGCACAGATTATTGATGGTGTCACACATAATGACAGGCTATCTGTATGCTTCGATACATGTCATACCCATGATGCTGGTTATGATATTGTGAATGATTTTGATGGGGTACTAGACCAATTCGATAAATTAATTGGCATTGACCGGATTAAGGTCCTTCATATTAATGATAGTAAAAATGAAAAAGGCGCAGGAAAAGACCGTCATGAAAATATTGGATTTGGGAAAATTGGATTTAAGGCAATTAATTATATTGTCCATCATCCATCCCTTGAAAATGTCCCTAAAATTCTTGAAACACCTTATGTAGGTGAAGACAAAAACAATAAAAAAGCTCCATATAAGTTTGAAATTGAGATGATTCAAAAGGAAACATTTGATGATAACTTATTAGAGAAAATTATGAATCAATAATATTGAAAAAAGCTGTCTAGTGGTGACAGCTTTTTTCAACTTGTAAATTTGATGAACAATTGGTTTAGCTTTCTAGCAACATCAGGACTCGTTATCTGGGCAATTTCTTTTAATAATTGATTTTTTTCATCGGGATTAAAAATATTTATATTTTTCTTTTTTCGAATCAATTTTAACACATTTGATGCTTGAGCCTTGGATACATATATATCATATTGTTTCCCATATTTCATTAAATCCTCTGGTGTTAGGGTTTTTAATTTTTGGTTAATGATTTGCTGATAGATATTCATATTTACACTCTTCACCTTCCTCACGTTAGTCTATTTCAACACGAAACGGTGTGTGCATAAAAGAAATTAAGATAACAATACTTTTTCGAATTGGAGTGATGAGATGAACAGAGAGCATAAAAAGGAAAGCGTTTCACATATCATCTTTCGCATGTTTATGATTATAATTGGTGCGGCCTTTGCGGCGACTTCGATTGAACTATTCTTAATTCCCAATAAAATTATTGACGGTGGAATCATTGGTATTTCGTTGATTGTGGATTATTTAACACCGAGCTATATCACATTTGGTTTTCTTGTTGTTTTGTTTAACCTACCGTTTATGTATTCCGGGTATAAACAAATCGGTAAAACCTTTATGTGGTCAAGCATCCTAGGGATTGTAGTATTAGCTATCATTGAAACCTTACTTCACTATATACAGCCCTTTGATATTGAACCAATCCTCGCTGCAGTATTTGGAGGCCTTCTTCTTGGTTCAGGAGTTGGACTTGTCATACGTAATGGCGGATCAATGGACGGAACTGAAATCTTATCGATTATTTTAACCAAAAAACTGCCGTTCTCTGTTGGAGAATTTGTCATGTTTATTAATATCTTTATTTTTGCAATGGCAGGCTTTGTTTTTGGTCTTGAATCTGCGATGTATTCTGTTTTAGCCTATTACATTGCGTTTAAAACAATTGATACAGTGGTAGAAGGGCTAGATGAAACGAAGGCTGCCATTATCGTTTCTGAGCAATTTAATGAGGTCTCAGATGCCATCCTACATCGCCTTGGTCGTGGAACAACAAAGCTAAAAGGTAGAGGCGGATATACGGACGAAGAAAAGGAAGTTGTTTATGTGGTTGTCACAAGACTTGAAGTAACGAAATTGAAAAGTATCATTCAAGAAATTGATCCAACTGCCTTCGTAACAATTATGGATACTCATGAGGTAAGAGGGGGCCGCTTTAAATCTGCTGTTCACTAACAAGTGATTAACTCTTTTTCAAAAGGTTCTGTTCTACAAAACAGATTTTTTCAAAAAGGGTTAATCTTTTTTGGTTATCAATTAACTTTACTTTATAAAATTCATCCTGTATACTTCATAAAGTATAAATCGTAATGATTCTTAATAAGACATAAGAATAAACTAATAAGTAAGGTGATAACTTGACACAGTCAAATTCGGTATTGACGATAAAGGATCTTTTCTTTAGATATGATGAACAAACCGTCTTAGAAAACATTAATTTAGTTGTCCCCCAAGGCTCCTTCTTAGCGATAGTTGGACCTAATGGGTCCGGTAAAACAACCCTGTTAAAAAGTATCCTCGGGCTTGTCAATCTTCAAAAAGGGTCGATTGAATTATTTGGAACACCCATTTCTAAATTTAAAGACTGGCCAAAAATTGGATTTGTCTCTCAAAAAGCAAATAGCTTTAACTCAGGATTTCCGGCAACCGTATTTGAAGTTGTTTCAAGTGGGTTGACAGCAAAGCTTGGTTTGTTTCATTTTTTCAAAGCAATGCACAAGAAAAAAATAATAGAAGCTCTGCAATCGGTTGGAATGGAACAATTTTTATATCGAAACATTGGTGAGCTTTCCGGCGGACAACAGCAGCGTGTCTTTATCGCAAGGGCTCTTGTGAGTGAACCGGAGCTTCTTATACTTGATGAACCGACAGTTGGGGTTGACGCTAGGACGGTTCAAACTTTTTACCACATGCTTGAAGATATTAATAAGAAAAAGGGAATTACATTGATTTTAGTCACCCATGATGTAGGGACGGTTTCGGAAAAGGTATCACATGTGGCATGTTTAAATAAGCACCTTCACTTCCATGGCAGTGCTGAGGAATTTGAACATGTTCAAGACCATGATTTATCCCAATTTTATGGACATTCACTTCAAGTAATTACCCATGAACATAATCACGGAAGGTGAAACGATGCTTTCAGACATATTTCAATATGAATTTCTACAAAATGCATTCCTAAGTGGTTTGCTGATTGGGTTAATTGCACCATTGCTCGGTGTTTTTATTGTCGTAAGACGGCTGTCGCTTATTGCAGATGCCTTAAGCCATGTTACATTAGCAGGAATTGCTGCAAGTCTTTTACTTGAAAGGAAGCTAGGGCTTACTCAGCCAATTAATCCTATTTATATGGGAATGACATTTTCAGTTGTTGGTTCTCTTTTTATTGAACGTTTAAGAACGGTATATAAGCATTATCAAGAGCTTGCAATTCCAATTATTTTGTCTGGTGGGATTGGGTTAGGTGTTATTTTTATTTCACTTGCAGACGGATTTAATACCGATTTATTTAATTATTTATTCGGAAGCGTGAGTGCAATTAGTAAATCAGATTTATGGACGATCCTTGGGATTTCTGTGCTTGTGATTTTAATTGTCTTACTTCTATATAAGGAATTATTTCTTTTATCATTTGATGAGGAACATGCTGCAGTTTCAGGAATTAATGCAAAAACCATCCACTTTATCTTTATTGTGACAGTGGCATTAGTTATTGCTGCTTCAATGAGAATTGTTGGGATTTTATTAGTATCGTCCTTAATGACATTACCAGTTGCGGCAGCGATTCGGATTGCAAGAGGCTTTAAACAAACGATTATTCTTTCAATCGTATTTGGTGAATTAGCTGTTGTTTTTGGATTAGTGCTATCCTATTATCTTGATTTAGCTCCAGGAGGAACAATCGTTGTCCTTGCAATCATGATACTTTTAGGTGCAATTAGCTGGAAAAAATGGTGGAAAGGAAGAGTAGCATGAATGTATCTGAAGCGATGCAACTAATGAAGGAAAAAGGGTTTAAACATACTGGAAAAAGACAAGAAATGCTTGAATTATTTTCTGTATCAGATAAATATTTAACTGCAAAGGATGTTTTGGATGGCTTAAAGGAAAACTATCCTGGACTAAGCTTTGACACGATTTACCGAAACCTTTCTTTATTTGCGGATCTCGGCGTTTTGGAAATGACGGAGCTTTCAGGAGAAAAACATTTCCGCTTTTCCTGTGGTGGGAGCCACCATCACCATCACTTTATTTGTCTAGACTGTGGAAAAACCAAAGAGATTGAATCCTGCCCTATGGATAAAATCATCGATAATTTATCCGGATATGATGTAACCGGACATAAATTTGAAATATATGGTTCGTGTCCAGAATGTCAAGCTTAATACCAAGTTTCCTACGGTAAAGTGCAATTATCCAGTTTAAAGCGCAATTTCGATAACTAACGCGCATTTCTAGTTAGCTAACGCGCAATTCTGAAAAATAAAGCGCAATTATAGTAAATGATTAACAATTATATTTCTCTCTTCCTTAACTCATACTATTAATGCTCCTTACCCATAAGGAAAGCGAGGGATAAGCATGGCAGAACAAGATAATAACGTAAAAAATTCAATGGACAATAATGATTTTGATTATTACGTTGATCCAAACTTAGGTGCAAATGCTGACTCAAGCTATAATGAGGAAACGGCAGCAGAGGTTGCCGCCCCAATCAATTATGGAACCACTAGACGTGAGGCGAACTATGAAGGGGATAATACGCAAGATAGAGCAGGTGGTGCAGGTTTAGGCTGGCTAGCTCTTGCTTTATCAATTATTTCCTTATTTGTAATGCCTGTATTATTAGGAGCAGCAGGTATTATCATTGGATTCATTGCACGCCGACGTGGAGCAACTGGTTTAGGAGCATGGGCAATCGGGATCGGTGCTGTATCGATTATCGTAGGCATCTTCATCCTCCCATTCTTTTAACGATTAAAATAAAATAAGCCCGACACAATCGTGTGCCGGGCTTATTTTTATTATTACTTTTTGGTGTCTAGTTTTTAGCGCCTAGCCCCTCGATGTCACAAACCTATCTGTCAGGGCTGAGCAAGGCGCTTGCACTTTTCTATTTTTCAGCAGCTTGTTTTGCGTAATATTCTTCAGCTAGCTTGTCGATTTCTTTTTTCAATTCTTCCACCATAGTAGCCTCAGGTACTTTACGAACGGTTTTCCCGTGACGGAAAAGTAATCCTTCCCCTCTCGCTCCTGCAATACCAATATCGGCCTCTTTTGCCTCTCCAGGACCATTAACCGCACAGCCTAATACTGAAACCTTAATTGGTGCTTTAATCGTTGAAATATATTCTTCTACCTCATTTGCGATTTTAATGAGGTCGATTTCAATACGTCCACATGTTGGGCATGAAACTAATGTTGCTGCATTAGATATTAAACCAAATGATTTTAATAATTCTCGAGCAACCTTAACTTCTTCAACAGGATCTGCACTTAGTGAAATACGTAATGTATTTCCAATTCCCTTACTTAAAATAGCACCTAAACCAGCTGCACTTTTAACTGTTCCAGTAAAAAGTGTACCAGATTCAGTAATACCTAAGTGTAATGGGTAATCGAATGCCTTTGCCGCTTTTTCATACGCTTCAATGGCAAGCGATACAGTAGATGCTTTCATTGACACGATTATGTCATGGAAATCGAGGTCCTCTAAAATTTTGATATGGTGTAATGCACTTTCAACCATACCGTCAGCAGTAGGATAGCCATATTTATCAAGGATGCGCTTCTCTAATGATCCCGCATTTACCCCAATACGAATTGGAATCCCTTTTTCCTTCGCTGCTTTAACAACGGCCTCAACCTTTTCTTTACGACCGATATTACCAGGGTTAATCCGAATTTTGTCGGCCCCTCCCTCAATCGCTTTTAAGGCTAATTTATAATCGAAATGTATATCAACTACAAGAGGAATTGAAATTCTTTTTTTGATTTCTGAAATCGCATTTGCTGCGCGCTCATCAGGACATGCTACACGAACAATTTGACATCCTGCTTCTTCAAGGCGTTTTATTTCTGCAACAGTTGCATCAACATCATGTGTCTTAGTAGTGGTCATACTTTGAATAATGACTTCATTATTACCACCAATCGTTAAATTACCAACCTTTACAGGACGTGTTTTTGTACGATGGATGATCTCACTCACGAATATCGCTCCTTTTAAATCAAATACGCCTTGGCGTATTTGCGCCCAGATTTTTTAGGCCCACACGATGTGGGTCACAAAGACGTTGCCACAGGATGTGGCGTTCTTAGTCTTTGATCTTATGCTCGAAAAGTTTCCTTTAAAAATCTGAGGCATCCGCCGGAGGCTTACTTTATTCTGCAAGTCTTTGAAGAATAAAGTTAAAACCTATTTAATCACTTATTTAAGAGTAATCCTTTATTAGAAAAATATCTAGTCTAAAGAATCATTTACTTGCCTATTTTACAGTTGAATCGAAAAAATGACAAGAAAAGTCCCTTACTCGTTTTTATATAATGGAAACTTATAGCTTTTTCCAATTTGGAGAAGCTCAGCCTTACTGTCAGGATTAAGTTCTTCAAAGTCTTTAATGACAGATTCAATGGAAGAAATCTGCTTCCCTTCATTCACATTTTCAACAATGGATAATAAAGTGTCACCAGCCTTTACTTTAATTTCCTGATATGGATTGCTTGGTGTTTGGGCAACGACCTCTGTAGCTTCTATTGTTTCATTTTTTTCAACTGATAGAGTTCCAACTCTCACATCGTAATAAATAATATATAAAATAAATGCAATTGCTAGGAATGCAAAAAAACGCTTCATAATTAAAACCTCCGCTAGGACTATTTAATACAGAATATGCTTGACTTACCTTTATATGCCTACAAATAATAGAAAAAGGATAAAATTTAATAGGAAAGCTAGATTTACATTCTAGGAGGTTTTAATTACATGGGATTTCTTATGTGGACGATCATTATTTTATTGTTTCTAATTGCCTTTATTGGACTTGTCTATCCAATTATTCCGAGTGTGCTCTTTATCGCCGGTGGTTTTCTAATTTATGGATTCTTTCAAGGCTTTGAATCGTTAACGATATGGTTCTGGATAATCGAAGGTTTGTTTCTCTTTCTATTATTAGGCGCAGATTACGCAACTAATTTACTAGGAGTAAAAAAGTATGGTGGAAGCAAGGCAGCTGTTTGGGGAAGTACAATCGGACTTCTTGTAGGTCCCTTTGTGATTCCGATAGTGGGCATTATTATCGGTCCATTCCTTGGAGCATTTCTAGCTGAATTACTCGTGCATAAAAAGGATCTAAAGGATGCTTTTAAAAGTGGTATCGGTTCCCTCATTGGTTTTCTTAGTGGTGTTCTTGCAAAAGGGATCATTCAAGCCATCATGATTATCTATTTTTTATTTGTCGTGTTATGAGAATAAAAGACATTCTCCAGTGGAACGTTAAATCTGGTGTTGTATGATTAATTAACAAAGCTTTTTATTTGAAAGATTATACTTATTTTGGTAATCTAACAAGTGAGGGCTACTGAAGACGTATTCGTTTTCAAAAGGTTCAACATTACATATATTTTTAAGGAGGAATAAAACAATGGCATACGAATTACCACAATTACCTTATGCTTATGATGCATTAGAACCACACATTGACAAAGAAACAATGAACATTCACCACACTAAGCACCACAACACATACGTTACTAACGTAAACAATGCAATTGCTGGCAAAGCTGATTTAGAAAGTAAATCAGTAGAAGAGTTAGTTTCAAATCTTGACGCTGTTCCAGAAGATATTCGTACAGCAGTAAGAAACAATGGTGGTGGACATGCGAACCACAGCTTATTCTGGACAATCCTTTCTCCAAACGGAGGCGGTGCACCAACTGGCGAATTAGCTGACGCAATTAACAGCAAATTTGGAAGCTTTGAAGCATTCAAAGATGAGTTCACAAAAGCAGCTACAACTCGTTTCGGTTCTGGTTGGGCTTGGTTAGTTGTAAACAATGGTGAGCTTGAAGTAACAAGCACTCCAAACCAAGACTCTCCATTAATGGAAGGTAAAACTCCAGTTCTAGGTCTTGATGTTTGGGAGCATGCTTACTATCTAAACTACCAAAACCGTCGACCTGATTACATTTCTGCATTCTTTAATGTAGTTAATTGGGAAGAAGTAGCAAACCGTTACAACGCAGCAAAATAATGAAGATTAAAGCCAGTGGGCTTTGTCCACTGGCTTTTTTTCGTGTCTAGCTTCAGCGCCCGGCCCCTCTCTGGTCTAGCCAAGCAGTCAAGAAGGATAAAAGGCATCCTTCTCGCCTGCTTTTCTTATGCTTGTCGGGGCTGGCAAGTCGCTGAAGTTTTTCTTTGTATATCTCCTTTTTTTTATCACACAATAATGAGTGTAGATTGAAAAGGGGAGTCAGCAATGTTTCGTTTTAATAAGGTACTCGGTGATGTACCCGTACACAGGGATTTAATTTTGTTACTTGTCATTGGTGGATTATATGCACTAAGTATCGCTTTATCAAACACGTTTGTAAACGTCTATTTATGGAAGCAGTCAGGTGATTTTAAAGATTTGGGTTTATATAATTTAGCAGTCGTTGTTTTACAACCATTAACCTTTATCCTTGCTGGGAGATGGGCTAAAAAAATTGATAGAGTGATCGTACTAAGGCTTGGAGTTTCATTCTTAGCCATTTTTTATATCACCGTTCTATGGATTGGAGAAAACGCCTCGCACTATCTATTACTTTTAGGAGCTCTACTTGGGATTGGCTATGGTTTTTATTGGCTGGCCTTTAATGTCTTAACCTTTGAAATAACAGAGCCTGAAACGCGTGACTTTTTTAACGGATTTTTAGGATTGCTGGGCTCGTTTGCTGGGATGATTGGTCCAATTGCAGCGGGTATCATCATATCTTCCATGGAGAGTTTTACAGGCTATACCGTCATTTTCGGAATTTCTTTAGGGTTATTTACCGGTGCAGTTGTGCTTAGCTTTTTCTTAAAAAGGCGAAGTGCGGAAGGGGATTTTGTTTTTAGACGAATACTTAAAGAGCGAAAAAAGAATTCAAATTGGAAAAATATCTTACATGCTCACTTTTTTCAAGGAATTCGTGAAGGTACATTTGTGTTTGTTATCTCAGTTTTTGTATTCGTTGCAACTGGAAGTGAGCTGGCCTTAGGAAAATTTGGTTTAATTAATTCAGCCGTATCCTTTTTGTTTTATTTTCTAGCGACGAGGTTAATCAAAAAGAAAATGCGCAAAAAAGCAATTCTTTTTGGAGGCTTAATGGTGTATCTTGCTATATTTGCGATTCTTTTTGATGTAACCTACACAAGGCTGATTATATATGGTGTCATTATCGGAGCAGCTTACCCGATTTTGCTGGTTCCATATAATTCCTTAACCTATGATGTTATTGGTAAGGGATGGAACGCAAAAGAAATGAGAATCGAATATGTGGTCGTTAGGGAAATCTTTTTAAATATCGGAAGGATTGTCTCAATCATATTGTTTCTATTTGCTGTCACATTTTTCGATGAAAAACATAGCATTCCCATTCTCTTAGCCGTTATCGGGGCTGGACATTTACTTTTATATTTTCCAATCAGGCGAATCCAAACACCCGATGCAGCTGGTGCCGTTCAATCAAAATCTGCTGCAAATCGGAAACTAATTGAAGGTGAAGGTGGCTCTACGGCGTAAAACCAGTTTTTTATCATGGAAAAAAGTTTAAGTTTCTTATACAATAGAAGACAAAGGCACCTAGCCTGGCTGGGTGTCTTTTTTCTTTCATAAGAATTCTGCACAATGATAAAATTACTAATAGGCCAAAATATAAAGGTAGTTGATGTTAATGATTAAAAAGAAAAAATCACATGTTCCCTTTCGTTTAAATATATTATTTTTTGCTGTCTTTTTACTTTTTTCAGCCCTTATTTTACGACTTGGGGTTGTCCAAATTGTTCACGGTGAGAAATTTCAAAAGGAAGTAGAAAAGACGGAAAACGAAATTGTAAATCTGCCTGTTCCACGGGGCAAGATTTATGACAAAAATGGAAATGTTATTGTAGATAATAAAGCTTTAAATGCAATCACTTATACACGAGCAAGAGGGACAAAATCAGAAGAAGTGCTTAAAGTGGCAGAAACTCTTGCAACCCTAATTGAAATGGACACAGAAAAAGTCACAGAACGAGATTTAAAGGATTTCTGGATGCTAATAAATCCTGAAGACGCTAAAGCGTTGGTCACTGAACAAGAATTACAGAAAGAGCAAGATGGAGATTTATCGAGTAAGGACATTTATAAACTCCAAATCGAACGAATTACGGAAGAAGACCTTAAACAGATAACAGAGCCTGAGTTAGAGGTAGCGGCAATTTTCCGTGAAATGACGAAGGGCTATGCACTTGTACCGCAAATTGTTAAAAATGAAAATGTTACACCTGAAGAATATGCGGTGGTCAGTGAAAACCTCGAGAGTTTACCAGGTGTTAATACAACAACCGATTGGGTTCGAGATTATAAATATGAGTATACCTTAAAAACCATACTTGGCAGAATCTCTAACACAGATGAAGGTCTACCAAGTGATAAGCTTGATTATTATTTATCCCGTGGGTATAACCGTAATGACCGTGTTGGATTAAGTTATTTAGAAGCACAATATGAATCCGTACTACATGGACAAAAAGCTAAGGTAGAAAATGTGATAAAAGGTAATGCTGTTCAAGAAACAATTGTGATTTCAGAAGGACAAAGAGGGAGTGATCTTGTTCTTACCATTGATATGGAGCTCCAGCAGGCAGTTGAACAAATCCTCGAGGATCAAATGCTAGCTCATAAACAAATGGCCAATACACAATATCTTGACCGTGCATTTGTCGTCATGATGAACCCTAATACAGGTGAAATTTTAAGTATGGCTGGAAAAGTATATTCAAAAGGCGAATTCCAGGACTATGCACTTGGTACAATGAATGCCGCTTATGAGATGGGTTCCACTGTCAAAGGCGCCACCATGTTAACAGGATATGATACGGGTACCATTGATATTGGTTCTATGTACTATGATTCACCAATGAAAATTGGAAGAGAAGGCTCTCTAAAGGGATCCTGGAAAACTTTAGGACCTACCAATGACCTTAAAGCTCTAGAAATGTCATCAAACGTCTATATGTTTAAGACGTTCCTTGATTTAGCAGGTGGAAATTATGTTTATGGTCAACCTATTTCCATTGATGAAGATGCCTTCCGGACTGTTAGAAATTATTTCAGTCAGTTTGGTTTAGGTGTGAAGACGGGAATTGATTTACCAGGTGAAGCTATAGGTTTTCCTGGGCCAGACCGTCTTTCTGGTTTACTTATGGACTTAGCAATTGGACAATATGACACCTATACAACCCTACAATTAGCACAGTATGTGTCAACGATTGCGAATGATGGATATAGAATGCAACCTAAGATTGTAAGAGAAATTCATCAACCAACAATGGAGGAAAATGAATTAGGCCCAATCCAAAAGCCGTTTGAACCTACCGTTTTAAACAAAGTCGATATCGACCAGAAATATTTCGATCGGGTCCAACAGGGATTTAAATTAGTTTTTCAAGGAGGAAATGGAACTGCCCGCAGCGTTTTTGCAGGTAAATCATATAATCCTGCCGGAAAAACAGGAACAGCCCAATCGTTTATTAATGGGATAGAAGCTGTTAATAGTACACTTGTTGGTTATGCTCCATTTGACAACCCTGAGGTTGCATTTGCGGTAGTCATTCCATACGCATATTATGGTAACACTTCACATAACATGAACCTTAAAGTTGGGGAAGCCGTTTTAGATAAATATTTTGAACTAAAAGAAATGAGAGCAACACAACCACAACAAATAACGGATTCACCAGATACAGATACACATCAAGAAACACCTGAGGATGAAGTGGAATCCGAAGAAACTGAATAAACTTAAGTAAAGTCTAACTACTCGTTAGGCTTTTTTATATGCAAATAATTAGTAATAGACCTCGACAAAAATAGGGTGTATTCATCATTTTATTTATATTTACAAAACATTTACATTCAATTCATATGAGATTAATAGAATACCATTATTCTAATCTTGTAAGACAAAGGCAAAACAAACTCACTCTTAGGGGGAATAAAGGAAATGAAACGCTTAAAGTTCTTAGGTTTAGCAATGATCACTTTTGCACTGCTTGTATTAGCAGCATGCGGTAACGAAAGTAACACAAATAGTGAAGAACCACAAACAGGTAGTGATACAGAAAGTGCAGAATTGGAAGGCAGCGTAGTAATTGATGGATCTGGAACAGTATTTCCTTTCATGTCTAAAATGGCAGAAAATTATATGTTAAATGAACAAGAGGGTGTATCAGTAGAAGTTAGCCGCGCTGGAACAAGTGCTGGATTTAAAAAGTTTTTAGTTGAAGATGGCGGAACAGATTTCAATGACGCATCACGTCAAATCAAAGACGAGGAAGCAGCTACTGCTAAGGATCTTGGAATTGATGTAAAAGAATTAAAAGTTGCGCTTGACGGTTTAACATTTGTAGTTCACCCAGATAACGATTGGGCAGAAGAGCTAACACAGCAAGAAGTAATTGATATTTTCTTAGCGAGTGCTGGTAAGAAAAATTGGTCAGATGTTCGTTCTGATTTTCCAAATGAACCAATTAAAACATATGGTCCTAACGAAAACCACGGTACGTATGAATTCTTCTGGGAAAATATTTTAGATGAGCAAGATTTAGTAGCAGAAGCAAATCTACAACAAGAATATTCAACTCTAGTAGATTTAGTATCAAAAGATAAAAATGCAATTGCATTCTTCGGATATGGTTATGCAGCAAACAACAAAGAAAAAGTAAAAA
Source organism: Bacillus sp. JJ1566 (assembly GCF_036962685.1). NCBI lineage: Bacteria > Bacillati > Bacillota > Bacilli > Caryophanales > Bacillaceae > Bacillus > Bacillus sp. JJ1566. The sequence goes on from NZ_JBALOP010000027.1 coordinate 56,345, forward strand.
TTGTAAAAATTGATTTCGGTAACGGTCCTGTAGAACCAAGTACAGATACAATCAGTGAAGATGGAGATTACGCTCCATTTACACGACCAGTATTTACTTACCTTAATGTAAACATGGCAAAAGAAAAGCCACAAGTATTAGACTATGCAATTTATACTATGAAAAATGCGGCTGGTGTAGCATCTGAAACTGGATTCGCTCCACTTCCAGAAGATGAATTACAAAAAGCAGTTGAAGAATTAGAAGGTTTAAAATAAGAAATAAAATAGAGGATGAGAGCACGAATTGCTCTCATCTTTAACCTGATTATAGATAGAAAAATATTTTTTGGTCTTGATAAATGATAAAGTGGAATGAAGGGAGTTTATCATGAAGGAAGGTTCTAAAGCTTTAAACGTGAGAGAGCTGATCGCTCAAAATAAAAGCAATAAAAGCATGAACACAATTATTGAAAAAGTCATTCCAAAAGGTTTGCTTTTAATTGCGATTGTTTCCATTTTAACGACAATTGGTATCGTCTTTACTCTTCTTTTTGAAACATTCGAGTTTTTTAAACGTGTACCGTTTCTCGATTTCTATACTGGTACCGTCTTAAAACCCCTCGGTGAAAATGCTGAGTTCGGGGTTTTACCTCTACTAACAGGAACAGTTATATCATCGACTATAGCAATGTTAGTCGCAATTCCAATCGGTATGATGTCAGCTATTTATTTAAGTGAATATGCTTCAGACCGAGTTAGAAGAATTTTAAAGCCAATCCTTGAAATTCTTGCAGGAATTCCGACGATTGTCTATGGTTTCTTTGCATTAACGTTCGTAACACCTCTTTTACAATTTATTATTCCTGGTCTTGAACCGACCAATATCCTCAGTCCAGGTATCGTCATGGGTATAATGATTATTCCTATGGTCGCATCTCTATCAGAGGATGCTATGAGCTCAGTGCCAAGTTCTATAAGGGAAGGTGCGCTTGGTCTAGGCTCAACAAAACTTGAAGTTACATGGAAGGTTGTTATTCCTGCTGCAATGTCTGGAATCATTGCTTCTTTTGTTCTTGGTATATCCAGAGCAATTGGTGAAACCATGATTGTTACTCTTGCTAGTGGAAGTACCAAGAACTTTACCTTTGATATTACCCAATCAATGCAAACAATGACTTCTTACATTGTTGAAGTCAATAGTGGTGATGCACCAGCAGGCTCGACTTTATATTATAGTTTATATGCTGTAGCTATTACTCTATTTGTATTTACATTAGTTATGAACCTGCTTGCCCAATATATTTCTCGCAAGTTTAAGGAGGAATATTAAGATGAAATATGTAAATGCAGCACAGGTGCAAAAGAAACTTAATACACGTTTAGCAGTCAATAAAATTGCAAAAACCATCTTTTTAATCTCAATACTATTCAGCCTAGTAGTGCTAGTAATCCTTTTTTATCGTGTTATTGCTCAAAGTCTTGGTTGGATTGACCTTCAATTTTTAACGAATAAATTATCAACGGTCGCTGAAAACGCTGGGATTATGGGCGCGATTCTTGGAACTCTCTGGTTAATGATTGTTGTAGCTCCAATTACACTTATACTTGGTGTTGGAACAGCTATTTATCTTGAAGAGTATGCTACAAAAGGACGGCTTCAACGCTTTATTCAAACAAATATTTCCAACCTTGCAGGTGTTCCGTCAATCGTATTTGGTATTTTAGGATTAACTGTTTTTGTCCGTGGATTTGGATTAGGAAATATTGTATTAGCTGGTGGACTCACTATGTCACTATTGGTACTTCCTATCGTTGTTGTGGCAAGTCAAGAATCAATTCGCGCAGTTCCCGGGTTTTTACGTGAAGCTTCGTACGGAATGGGAGCTACAAAATGGCAAACGATTAAAAATGTTGTTTTACCAGCGTCAATACCTGGAATTTTAACAGGAGCTATTTTGGCACTTTCAAGAGCAATTGGTGAAACTGCTCCACTTGTTGTTCTTGGAATTCCGGCCTTATTAATTCCACTACCTGATAGCATTTTTGATAAGTTCACCGTAATGCCAATGCAAATTTATTATTGGACACTTGATTCTGCACTGGTAGCTGAATACGCAAATCTAGCGGCAGCAACAATTGTTATTTTGCTAATCATTCTATTCTTAATGAACTCTATTGCAATCCTGATTAGAAATAAATTCCAAAGAAGATTCTAATCTTATTTGAAGGGGAGAAACTCAAACGATGTCATTAAAAGTTGTTAGTAATAAAAATGTAAATACAGCTCAAATAGATAAAAAAGTTGTGTATGATACTAAGGATTTAAACCTTTGGTATGGGGAAGATCATGCGTTAAAAAATATTAATTTTCCAATCTATGAAAACGAAGTGACGGCAATCATTGGGCCGTCAGGATGTGGAAAATCAACTTATATTAAAACATTAAACCGCATGGTTGAACTCGTACCGATTGTCCGAATTTCCGGTGAGATTTTATATCGAGGAAAAAACATTTTTGATAAGTCTTATAAAGAGGAAGAGCTTCGAACAAAGGTTGGAATGGTTTTCCAAAAGCCAAATCCGTTTCCAAAATCCATTTACGACAATATAGCATATGGACCTCGAATCCATGGAATTCGAAACAAAAAGATACTTGATGAAATTGTGGAAAAGAGTTTACGAGGGGCTGCCATTTGGGATGAGGTGAAAGACCGTCTACACGAGAACGCATATGGACTTTCAGGCGGTCAGCAACAAAGAATTTGTATTGCTAGATGTTTAGCAATCGAACCTGATGTTATACTAATGGATGAGCCGACTTCTGCACTTGACCCGATTTCGACATTAAAGATTGAAGAACTAGTTCAGGAACTAAAGCAAAGCTTTAGCATTATCATCGTTACACACAACATGCAACAAGCAGCACGTATTTCTGACCGAACTGCATTTTTCCTGAGTGGAGAAATTGTCGAGTACGAAAAAACTGATAAAATGTTCTCTAACCCATCCGACAAGCGCACTGAAGACTACATCACGGGTCGTTTTGGCTAAAAAATAAATATATAAGGGGAGTAGAGTATGTCCATACGCACGACGTTAGATAAAGATTTAGATCGTCTTAAAGAATTACTTATTGAAATGGTAAATCTATCAAAAATTGCTGTTGAAAAATCAGTCCAATCACTGGCACACCAAAATATCGAAATGGCTGAGCAAATCATTAAAGAAGACCAACATATTAACGAACTTGAAGAAGAAATCAATAACTTGATTATTCAACTAATTGCTCAACAACAGCCGGTCGCATCCGATCTCCGCACGATTATCGCTGGATTGAAAATCTCAAACGATGTTGAACGAATCGGTGACCTAGCCGTAAATATCTCAAAATCTGTAATCCATATTGGAAACGGGCCACTCATCAAGCCAATTGTAGATATTCCTAAAATGGCTGAAATGGCTTTAGACATGTTAAATAACGTAATTAAAGCCTATATCGAAAAGGATATCGAGCTTGCGATTACAACAGCAAAGGCCGATGATGAGGTCGATGATTTATACGGTAAGATTATCAAAGAATTGCTTGAATTAATGCCAAGCAAACCTGATGCATTCAATCAAATCTCACAGCTGTCCTTTGTTTCCCGTAATATCGAACGGATAGCAGACCATACAACCAATATGTCTGAACATATCATTTATATGGTAAAAGGTAAAAATGTCGATCTTAACGCCTAACAAAAAACTCAAGCCAATCCAAGGCTTGAGTTTTTTTATCCCGCATTAACGAGTAGTAAAACTCCACCTCTAAACTTTAGAGGTGGGGTTAACTGTTCGTAAAAGCCCGATTAAAGGAACAAAGACTAAAAACGCCACGTCCTGTGGCAATGTCTTTGTGACCCACATCATGTGGGCCTCAACTAACAAACAGCGGGGATGAAGTAAACCCCAATGATTGAAGTTTCACTTTATGTAGTCAAATAGTAAATAGTCCCATAGACAATGGTTGATATGATAATTCCAATTGCGATTCCACGTAATAAATTTTTATCCATTAAATGAGCCCCATTTTCTTTGCTTGCTCTAGAATGAGACGAACTTCTTCAACTGGTAAATTTGTTTTATTTCCGATTTCCTCATAGCTCAAGCCTTTATCATATAAAGATAAAATGGAGGTATTTGATAAAGACATGGAACTTGTTTGCGGTAGTCCCATTTCATCATCAATGTCATTTGTGAGTAGTTCTTCCTCTAAGATCTTCATTTTTTTCTTTAAAAGATACGTTTCCTGTATTACGGAAAGGGAAAGCTGATCTATTTCTTCTTGGACCGATTTTATCCGGTCCTTCCCATAAAAGGAGATAACAAGAAGAAGAATTGCGATACCTAATAAAATAATAAATGCGTATACCATATCTTCACTCCATTCCATAACTAATCTTATCGTAACTTACTAATGTGGACAACACTTTGTATACCTGTTAATTGTATTTTAATATAGTGATTAGAATTTCTTTTTCACCAAAAAATAGGACTGGAATTTTGAATAGTTAAGTGGTATGATAGGTAAGTCTGATTAAAGCTTTAAATGTTTGGAGGGAAATAACGATGCGTGTTAAAATCACTTTAGCTTGTACTGAAACTGGTGATCGTAATTATATTACAAAGAAAAATAAGCGAAATAACCCTGACCGTCTTGAACTTAAGAAATATAGCCCAAGACTTAAAAAGGTTACTCTACACCGCGAAACAAAGTAACAGTAGGAAAGAAATTTCCTGCTGTTTTTTTTATTATATAATTGAAGCAATGATGAGGAGGCGAATTAGGTTGAAGTTGAAACAGGAAATGAGAAAGGAAAAGAAGGAGACTTTACGTTCTATTGATAAAGTTACTTTAAATAAAAGGTCACTGGAAATTACAGAACAAGTCCTTTCATTAACGGAGTGGGTGAACGCAAAGACAATTGGCATCACGATTTCGCAGGAATTTGAGGTCAATACGAAATACTTGATTGAAAAAGCATGGGAATCAAAGAAACGAGTTGCTGTTCCAAAATGTCATCCAAAGACAAAAACAATGACATTCCGTGAAATAACATCATTTTCACAATTAGAAGTAGTCTATTATGGATTACAAGAACCAATTGAAGAACAAACACGAGAGGTTTTACATAATGAGATAGATGTATTGTTTGTCCCTGGCCTAAGTTTCGTAACGAACGGATACCGCCTTGGCCACGGTGGAGGATATTATGATCGATATTTAACAGAATATCAGGGCAATACCGTTTCTTTGGCATTTCCAGAGCAACTGGTAGAAGAACTACCGATTGAGCCATTCGATATTCCTGTTCAAAAAATCGTGACAAACACAGGGGTTATAGACCCGCATGATTAATCTTTCCATCCAAATACTAGCTTCTATTGCCGTGGCAGTAGCAGGATATAGGCTAAAATCTTTAACAATTAGCGGGGCTGCTGGGACGATTATTGTAGGAAGTGCTGTGTCGATAGGATTTGGTTATCGTGGCTTACTGTTAGTAGGTGTCTTTTTTGCAAGCTCGAGCGTATGGAGTAAATTAAAGGCTGGAAATAAAGAAAATCTCAAAAATAAAGTGGCTAAAGGTGAGCAGAGGGATATCATCCAAGTCTTTGCTAATGGTGGAATTGCCGCATTAGCAGGATTAATGTTTGCATGGACTGATTCATTGTTTTGGTTATACTTTTTCATTGGATCCATCGCAGCTGCAAATGCAGATACATGGGCTTCAGAAATTGGGACACTTAGTAAGAAAATGCCAATTTTACTTACAAAAATGAAGCGGGTGGATGCAGGTACATCAGGTGCAGTATCAGTATTAGGAACGATAGCTGGCTTTTTGGGCTCATTTCTCATTAGTCTCATTTCATTTTTAGTTTGGCCTGAGCTTTCAGTAGTTCTGTTGGTAGGACTTACTTTGACTGGATTCTGTGGAAATTTATTTGATACCATTATAGGAGCAACCATCCAAGTCGTTTATAGATGCTCTATTTGTGGAATAGAAACGGAAAAAATGCTCCATTGTGGAAAGGAAACGAACTATCTCAGGGGCCTTCGCTTTTGCAATAATGACGTTGTGAATTTTTTATCAATTCTCCTTGCTTCTGGTCTTGGGACATATTTCCTTTCACTTATACAAGGATAAAATGAACAGCATAATCAAAAAGTATATCTAGGAGGGATTAAAATGTTAAGCTTATTGACCCGAATAGCTTTACTTATTGGTGGGATTTATGCTATATACAGGTATCGTTATCGCATTTTTAATCGGGTATTTGGTAATCCAGCAGTTCGACGTGTCTTTATCAGTTCGTCGATGAAAATCCCATTTATTCGAAATAGAATGATACACCAAGCCTTCCGATAGAAAAGAAAACCTGTTGGCCCTCGTTCAACAGGTTTTTTCGTTTTTTAAGACAGAAATTTGGTAACTGTTATAGAAAAACGTTTATAATAAAAGAAACTTATTGGACGAGGGGGGATTTGGTGTTCAAGCAGGATTATGTCTATTGGAAAATGATTGAGAGGCTTCAGTTGGAAGGTGGTTACCGAATTCTCCAGTTATCAAAATCAAACAATGAAATCTGGTTAGAGGGGACACAAAAAAACAAACCAAGAATTATTCGCATTCTACGCCATGATCTTGATTGGAGCAATTGGATGCAGCGGGATATGGAAATCACAGCAGGAAGATTGGAGCAGTTAAGAAAACGACTATTTGCCCGCAAACTGGAAGCTCTAAATATTTATATCACGACATACCCACCTGTTGATGATTGGAAATATCGATTGGATAGCCCACTTGTTGCAGGTACTAAAGGTCTTACTACGCTACATACTGTTTTAATTGATTCTGACCAAAAGGATACAGGATTACAGGAAGTATCAAAGTTTGTTCATACTGAATTTGATTTGGATGACTCCATCTATATAGACGTTGAGACGATTGAAACCATCAAACATGAAGTTATTACAGTTGCGAATAAGCGGATTTCAAGTGAAAAGGAAATTTTCCAAAATGGAAAACCGTTTTTTACATATATCTTAATTGCCATTCAGTTAATTATGTTTGCAGTCTTAGAATTGCATGGAGGTAGCACAAATACGGAAACTTTATTGAAATATGGGGCAAAGGAAAACTTCCGGATCTTAAATGGTGAATGGTGGCGCTTTTTCACGCCAATGATTTTACATATTGGATTCATTCATCTTCTTATGAATACCTTCGCGTTATATTATTTAGGGGCAGAAGTCGAACGGTTATACGGAAAACTGAGGTTTTTATTGATTTATGTTTTTGCTGGATTTGTAGGAAGTCTAGCTAGTTTTGTGTTTAATGCAAATATTTCTGCTGGGGCTTCCGGTGCTATTTTTGGATGCTTTGGTGCACTTTTGTTTTTTGGAACAGCTTATCCCTCTTTATTTTTTAGAACGATGGGACCAAATGTGATTGGAATTATTATTATCAACTTAGTCTTAGGATTTATGATTCCTGGAATCGATAACTCGGGTCATATTGGTGGTTTAGTTGGTGGCTTTTTAGCAGCAAGCATTGTACATTTACCTAAGCGAAAAGAATTTGCGAAGCGATTAGGCGGACTTGTGGTAACAATAGCTACTGTTGGTGCACTTTTTTATGTCGGTTATGTGGTTCAGCCACATTCTGAAAATCCTCAATTTGTCGTGCAAACTGCACAGGAATTTATTCAATCCAATGAGTTTCAAAAAGCGTATGACATGCTTAAAACCGCCGAGGAAAAAGGTGCAGACGCACCAGAGGTATATTTTTATTTATCTTATACAGAGATAAAACTTGGTAAATTTGAAGAGGCAAGAGATCATTTAAAAATTGTCACGATTAAAGCACCAGACATCTCAGAGGCACATTATAATCTTGCTTTAGTCTATGTCCAGCTGCAGGAATTCGTAAACGCAAAAAAAGCAGCAGATCAAGCGATTAAACTAGACCCGGAAAATGAAAATTATAAAGAATTGATAAAAGAAATTAACGCAATGGAAAATAGCTCTTTGTAAAAAGTGTCTTGCTAAAAGGCGCTTTTCTTTATTTTCTCTGAAAAAGTATTTTTTTCCAGTTTTACGTCAAAGATGGATTAGTAGCCTTACAAGTTGCTTTTGGACGTGATTGGAGTGATTCAGATGGGAAATGAAAAAGAAAAGCCAAAACATCCGGTCTCAACAAATATAGAGGAAAATAAAAGTTATTTAAAAGAAGCCCTTGGGGTTGATAAAAGCTTTGATGTCATACAAGTTGACGTAGAATACGCTGGCAAGGACATGTCTATGTTTTTAATTGATGGTCTTGTCAAAGATGACATGCTGCATCTACTACAAAAATTTCTCGCCAAACAGGATGAAAATACATTAAAAATAGATGGCTTAGAAAAACTTCTTAAGACCTATATCCCTTATGTCGAGGTTGAAAGTGTAGATGACCTTGATAAGGTTGTAGATACGGTACTTGCAGGTCCTACTGCTCTTGTCATTGATGGGCTTGAGAAAGTGATCTTAATTGATGCTAGAACATATCCAGTAAGAGGACCTGAAGAGCCGGATACTGAAAGGGTTGTAAGAGGTTCAAGGGACGGCTATGTCGAAACAATCGTCTTTAACACGGCCTTAACAAGAAGAAGAATTCGGGATAAATCTCTCCGAATGGAATATATGCAGGTGGGACGACGTTCAAAAACGGATATTGTTATTAGTTATATTGAAGATATTGCTGATCCCAATCATGTTAAGGAAGTTAAGGATGCGATTTCAAAGATTGATACCGATGGCTTACCAATGGGTGAAAAGACGATTGAGGAATATATTTCGGGACGTCATTATAATCCATACCCAGTAGTTAGATATACGGAAAGACCCGATACTGCGGCTGCTCATTTATTCGAAGGCCATATTATCATCATGGTCGATGGTTCCCCAAGTGTCCTCATCACTCCAACAACATTTTGGCATCATATGCAGCATGCAGAGGAATATCGGAATAGTCCAGTTACCGGACTGTACCTTCGCTTAGTACGCTATATTGGTGTGTGGGCATCACTCTTTTTATTACCTCTCTGGTATTTGTTTGCTGTTCATCCAGAACTGTTGCCAGAAAGTCTTAAATATATTGGCCCGAATGATGATGGCAGATTACCATTGATTTTGCAGTTCTTTTTAATTGAAATAGGAATTGATTTATTAAGAATGGCAGCTATTCATACGCCGACCTCTCTTGCTACAGCATTGGGACTTGTCGCTGCCATGTTAATCGGGCAGGTAGCTGTTGAAGTTGGCTTATTCACAAATGAGGTTATTTTGTATTTAGCAATTGCCGCAATTGGGACCTTCTCTACACCGAGCTACGAAATGAGTCTTGCAAACCGCCTGGCTCGATTATTTCTGTTATTAACAACGAGTATTTTTGGAGTAATCGGTTTTGTCGGCGGGGTAACACTCTGGATCCTTTACCTAGCACGAATGAAATCCTTTAATGTACCGTATCTATGGCCGTTTATTCCGTTTTCCTTCAAAGGATTAAAGGATGTCTTATTCCGTGCACCCATTCCGTTAAAAAGAAATAGACCAAAAATATTGCATCCACAAGATCCTGATAAATAATGTATTTTGGAAGTGTTCAATGTTGAGCACTTCTTTTACATTTTTAAGGACTTTCATTCGAAAGACTTGCGTGTTTGTATATTTTTGAATAAGCTAGATTTATAATGCGGAATGCAGAAGGTGAAAATGTGAAAACAATTTATGATATACAACAATTTCTTAAAAAATTTGGTACCATTATTTACGTTGGTGACCGAGTAGCTGATCTTGAATTAATGGAAGCTGAGGTTCAAGAGCTTTACAATTCACAGCTTATTGAAACAAAGGACTTTCAATCGGCCATTTTTCTTCTCCGTCAAGAAATCGTATGGGAAACTGAAAAAAGAGCCAAAAAAAATAAACAAAAATAAAGGAATGGAATACATATGGAAAATTTATTGATAGGTATTGACCTAGGTGGAACAACGGTTAAGCTAGCTTTTATAACTCATGAGGGTGAAATTGTCACCAAATGGGAAATTCCAACCGATAAATCAGGAGATAAAATTATTCCCGACATTGCTGAAGCAATAAAAACAAAAATGCAGGAATTACAGCTTACAAAAGAACAATTCGCTGGTGTGGGGATGGGGGCACCAGGTCCCGTTCGTTTCGAGGATGGGGTTGTCTATAAAGCAACTAACCTAGGCTGGAAGGAAATGTACCCATTAAAAGCAGAGCTTGAGGCTAGTATTGGTTTACCTGCATTCGTAGATAATGATGCGAACGTAGCAGCTATCGGTGAAATGTGGAAGGGTGCAGGTAAAGGAGCTGAGAATCTGCTCTGTGTAACATTAGGAACCGGAGTTGGTGGAGGTATTATCTCCAATGGTGAGGTTGTTCGCGGAGCAAATGGGGCAGGTGGAGAGATTGGTCATATCACCTCCATACCAGAAGGTGGTGCACTTTGTGGTTGTGGGAAGACCGGATGTATCGAAACGATTGCATCTGCAACGGGGATTGCACGTTTGGCAAAAGAAACAATTCAAGCCAATAACGAACCAAGCCTTATTCGTAACCAATTTGAAAAAACGGGGGAAATCACCTCTAAGGATGTTTTTGAAGCAGCAGATAAAGGAGATCAGCTTGCTCAAGCCGTCATCGACCATGTCACTTATCACCTTGGCTTAGCGTTAAGCCACGTTGCGAATGGACTCAATCCTGAAAAAATCGTTGTCGGTGGTGGTGTCTCAAAGGCTGGAGAACAATTGCTACTGCCAGTAAAAAAACACTTCAAACGCTTTGCATTTTCGAGGGTTGCTGAGTCTGCAGAAATCTCAATTGCCACGTTAGGCAACGATGCAGGTGTGATTGGTGCCGCATATTTGGCGAAAACAAAGCTTCATTAATCATACAAAAGTACTAGAAAAAAGAGATTTCTCAGTGAAATCTCTTTTTTTACATTCTTGTTAGAAAATTTAAAAGATTGTTACTTTTATTTACTATGAAACTTTCTAGTCAACTATTCGTCTTATATGTATATACATAATGTACATCTATATCATTCTATAAAATTAGGTTGTTTTGATGATTGATTTTTGGTAAAAAACATATTAAGATTATGAATAGGTTTTTTAAAACTACCTAAAAATGGAATTAACTATATTCAGCTGTCTGCTGAATACAGTTAAAGCCTCCGGCGGATGCCGCAGATTTTCAAAGGTAACTTTACGAGGCATAAGATCAAAGACTAAGAATGCCACTTCCTGTGGCAACGTCTTTGTGACCCACCTGGTGGGCCTAAAAAATCTGGGCGCAAATACGCCAAGGCGCATTTGATTAACAATGTATTTAGGTGCTCCGCGGTCTTGAAAACAGGGAGGTATTTTGATGATTAGGTCATCAACATTATCCAAGTCGAAGTTCATCTTTTTAGCTGCTTTTATGCTTTGGATAAAAACATATATCGTATATAAAACTAGCTTTGAAATTAAAATAGAAAACTTGATGCAAGAGTTTATTTTACTCATTAATCCATTAAGTTTTTTATTGCTGTTCTTTGGCATTTCCTTTTTTATTAAGGAGAAACACCGAAATAAATTTATTATATTTGCTAGTTTTATTTCCTCGTTTGTTTTATTTGCCAATGTTGTATTTTACAGATTCTTCAATGACTTTTTAACACTTCCGGTTCTCTTCCAAACAAGTAATATGGGGGATTTAGGAACGAGTGTCACAGGGAATTTAAACCTTACAGACCCACTGATGTTTATTGACGTGGTGATCCTGATTTTGATAAACAAATATAAACCGAGCTTTTCTGTTGCTGAAGAAATTACGAAGAAGGAAAGAAGATCCTATTTTATCTTAGTTGCTGCCGTGTTCTTTTTTAATCTTGGATTAGCGGAAGCACAGAGACCACAATTATTAACAAGAACATTTGACCGTGAAATGTTAGTGAAGAACATTGGGACATACAACTATCAAATTTATGATATTGTCCTTCAATCGAAGTCTTCCGCACAACGGGCTTTAGCAGATAGCAGCTCCTTTATCGATATAGAGAACTACCTAAAAGCAAATCAAAAGGACCCAAGCGATAAATTTGGGATTGCTCAAGGTAAAAATGTTGTTGTTATTTCAATGGAATCTCTTCAAAACTTTGTTATTAATGAAACCATTGATGGAGAAGAAATTACTCCATTTTTAAATGACTTAATCAATGAAAGTTATTACTTTGACAGTTTTTATCATCAAACCGGTCAAGGTAAAACATCAGATTCCGAGTTTTTATTAGAAAATTCATTGTATCCACTTGGACGTGGTGCTGTTTTCTTTACACATGCTACCAATGAATTTACAGCAACACCTGAATTTATTAAGGACTATGGATACTTTTCGTCTGTCTTTCATGCGAATAATAAAACGTTCTGGAACCGAGAGATTATGTATGATTCTTTAGGGTATGACAAATTCTTTGATGTTGAAAGCTATGATGTAACAGAAGAAAACTCAATTGGTTGGGGCTTAAAGGATAAAGAATTCTTCGAACAATCTATAGATTTATTAAAATCTCAGCCACAGCCGTTTTATTCGAAATTTATTACATTAACAAATCATTTCCCATTTGAACTTGAAGAAAAGGATCGAATAGTAAATGAATTTGATTCAAATTCAAAAACATTGAACCGTTACTTCCCAACTGTTCGCTATATGGATGAGTCCATTAAACTCTTTTTCGAGAGACTAAAAGAAGAGGGGATGTACGAAAATACAATCTTTGTCCTATACGGGGACCATTATGGAATATCGGAAAACCATAATAAAGCAATGGCACAGTTTTTAGAAAAAGAAGAGATTACACCTTTTGATTCAATCCAACTACAAAAGGTACCATTAATTATTCACATACCTGGTGTGACAGATAAGAATCCAGAAACAATTTCTAATGTAGCTGGACAAATTGATTTAAAACCGACGATTTTAAGCCTTCTAGGAATGGATATACAAAACGATGTCCATTTCGGAAGTGATTTATTTTCAAGTGAAAAATTCCCGTTTGTTGTTTTAAGAGATGGCAGCTTCATCACAGAAAACTATGTGTATACAAAAAATGCCTGCTATGACAAAGCAACGGGCGAGGAAACGGATATCAGCTTCTGCGAGCCATTCATGGAAAAAGCGGGATTTGAATTAGACTACTCCGATGAAATTGTGTACGGTGATCTTCTTCGCTTTTATAATGGTACGTCCTATCGTGAACCAGTACCAGAAAAATTTGCAGAATAACAAATGGAAGCCTTGGCCTTATGATGGTCAAGGCTTTTCCTATGGCATGAAGGACATACCTTTATTCATAAACTAAAAGAAGCAAGGAACAAGGAGGTTTTTTGGTGAAGGTAAAAGTCCGCCCAGGTGACTCGCTCTGGTATTATAGCCAATTGTTTGCAATCCCTACTCATTTACTTATTGACTCCAATTTAGATTTAAACAGTAATAATATCCAGGTAGGAGCAAACGTAAATATACCAGGTTTTATTTTAAATCCACATACCATTGCTTCTGGTGATACAATATGGAAGTTGGCGAAATCCCGGACCCTTTTAGCCGATGCATTATTTTTAGTCAATCCGGGTATTGATGCACAAAATCTACAAGTTGGTCAAACCATTCAACTGCCAGAGAGGATTGTGAAGCCGGTCGTTAATGGAAATCAAAACTATGATTATGAAGATATGATAAAGGATATTCTTGAATTACAATCGATTTATCCATTTCTTCAAACACGTTCGATTGGAAAAAGTGTATTGGGAAAGGAACTACTTGAGTTACGGTTGGGGAGAGGTACAAAAAGAGTTCATTGGAACGGATCTTTTCATGCGAACGAATGGATAACAACGAACGTAATCATGACCTTTTTAAATGAATATTTGCTTGCATTAACCAATATGGCACCAATACGTGGCTTTTATGTTGAGCCATTCTATTTAGAAACATACCTTTCAATTGTTCCAATGGTTAATCCGGATGGAGTCGATTTAGTCCTTAATGGTCCACCAGAACAGGAACCATATAACCAGGAGGTTATCAAAATAAATAATGGAAATCTTGATTTTAAAGACTGGAAAGCGAATATTCGAGGTGTTGACTTAAATAATCAATTTCCGGCGAACTGGGAAATCGAAAAGAAGAGGAAAGAACCTAAGGCACCTGCACCACGAGACTATCCTGGAGATGCTCCGTTAACTGAGCCTGAGGTTATTGCTATTGAAAAATTAACAAGGTCCTCTAATTTTTCCCGTGTATTAGCCTTCCATACACAAGGTAAGGTTATTTATTGGGGGTATGAAGGGCTTGAGCCGCCTGAAGCGAAAAACCTGGTTAATGAATTTTCAAGAGTCACGGGGTATGAGGCTGTTCGCTTTGTTGATAGCCATGCAGGCTACAAAGATTGGTTTATTCAAGAGTGGAGACGCCCTGGGTTTACGTTCGAATTAGGTGAAGGAGTTAATCCATTGCCACTGTCTCAATTTGAAGAAATTTATCAGGAAACGTTAGGAGCCTTTCTGGCATCTTTATATATGTAAAAACATTCAATGAAAAAGCCGAAATTTCTTCGGTTTTTTTTCTTGCTTTGAAACTTTTTACCATGCATAATCGTATTATCTGTTAAGGGAAACAATAGTAAGTAAATGACTCACTGTTGTATGATTGGGCAGTGAATTTTTAACTTTTTAGCAGAAGTGTCTACTTCTGCTAAAAAAGTTAAAGCCTCCGGCGGATGCCACGATTTTTCAATGGAAATTTTTCGAGTTGAATCGAAAAAAATCGGGCGCAAATACACCGAGGTGCATTTGATTTAGAATAAAGAGGTGAATATCGAGTTGGTGAGAAAATGGATATACTTTTTCATGTTTCTTTTTCTACTGGCTGGCTGTAACTCTCATCAACCGTTTGATATAAGTAATGCGCCAAAAAGTAGTAATAAGAATGTTTCGAAGGGCCCTGTGCCAACTAAATTCTTGGGGGAAAGCCAGCAGTTGCAGCCACTAGATCTTCAAGGGGAAGAGTTTAATATTGTGGGCGATTGGTATGATGATGAAAGTATCCTTTATGTGATTGATGATAACGGAATTTCAAAAGTTTACAGGTACCATTTGTTTACTGGTGAAAAGGAGTTGTTCCTGAAGATTTCAGCTCCGGTGCTAACAATGAAGGCGAATGAAGACCATTCTATGTTTTTGATACATACATCAGATTCCCAAAATCAGGCCAAGCTAACAGCTGTTGACAAGACAGGTACAGTACAATATGAGTGGGAAGTGAATTCCTTTGATTTGTTTTATAGCTGGAATCCGTATCATACAAATCAGGTGTTCGTGACTTCATTTTTAGAGGATTGGTCATTTCAAACCCATTTGCTTGATATCCAAAAGCAAGAAGCAACGAAATATGAGGTATTCCAGCCGTTTATTCAATGGATTAATTCAAACACAATTTCTTATTTAAAATGGGATCAAAATGAACTTGATTTCTTTGCACCGCTTTATTCGTATCATTTAAATACGAAAACAGAGGGACTTTTATTTGAGAACATCATTTCATTTGTGACTTATCAGGATTTACTTGTTACGTATGAATTAATTCAGGAGGAGGATTCATTTGCGAAAATTGGCTTTTACAATCCTGAAAAAAACAAACAGCTGCATGAATATAAAATGCCGCTTTTGAGTGACTATTCAAAGTGGTACATTCCATCGGCAGACTATGTTGTGGGTCAAAAGAAATTTTATTCGTTTAAACCATATTCAACAGGTCCATTTGATACGTATGGAGAAAAATTCAAGCTTGTTTCCTATGATATGAGCACAGGAAAAGAAGAAGTTCTCCTTGAAAAGCTGGACGATCAACCACTTAATTTCTCTCCAAATGGGTTCTTAAGTTTATACGGGTTTCAATTTGAAAAGTTGATTGATTTGAAAACAAAAACGGTAAAAGAACTTGTACATTTTTAACTAAAATACAAATGCCATCGGACATCCGATGGCATTTTAAACTTGTATAGGATTAGTGAGCTGTTGGGAAACCATGCTTCCAGATTGTCATGATAGTGAACCAGCCTAATACTAAAAAGATTCCTGTTGAGAATAATAAGGCTAAAATGTTTTTATCACGTAATGAACGAATAATACCAAATGCCGCTAAAATTACGATTAAAGAAAAGATAATCATTAGACCCATGTGACTTACCCCCTTGCTATAATCAATGTTCGTGTAAAAATGCGCCTTTTCTTCTAAATCATCAGTACTATTTTCCCCATAGTATGAAAATTTACAACATCACCATAAGGTAAAAAGTTGATTAAAAGGCTGAAAACCCTTTATGTAAAGAAATAGATAGATTCAATCTATATTCTAATCGTTTTCTCCAGATTTGTCGAGGAGGAAAAAGTGACACTTTCAAGACAAATTAACTAATGCAACGCTTTTTCGTTTTCGTCTGTTAGTGTAAAATAGATTGTAGATTAAAAAGCAACGGAGGGAAAACGATGAAATGGCAAAGGGTACCGTTAGGACCATTACAAACAAATGCATACATACTTGCAAATTCGAATAAGGAATGTATCATCCTTGATCCAGGTGGGGATGGGCAAAGATTAAATAACATTTTAAGGCAGCAAGGATTAACTCCAATTGCTATTCTTTTAACACATGCTCATTTTGATCATATTGGTGCCATAGATGATGTTCTTTCTCATTGGAATGTTCCTGTATATATCCAAGAGAAAGAGAAAAATTGGCTTAAGGATCCTGCTTTAAATGGTTCCGCATATTTTATTCCTGGACAAGAAATCCTATCGAAAGTAGAGCCAACCATTCTACCCAAAGAAGGGGAATTTTCTGTTGGTGACTTTTCATTTGAGTTATTCTATACACCAGGACACTCACCAGGAAGTGTTTCATACTATTTCAAAGAGCTTGGGATTGTTTTTTCAGGGGATGCTTTATTCCAAGGAAGCATTGGTAGAACGGACCTTTCAGGTGGAAGCCATGAGCAATTACTAGGAAGCATTCATCAAAAGTTACTCACATTGCCAGAGGAAACAATCGTCCTATCAGGACATGGCTCTGAAACAACCATCGAAGCCGAAATGGATTTAAATCCTTTTTTAAATGGATTCAAATCCATTTAAAAAGCCTCCGGCGGATGCCACAGATTTTCAAAGGAATCTTTTCGAGCATAAGATCAAAGACTAAGAACGCCACGTCCTGTGGCAACGTCTTTGTGACC
>NZ_JBALOP010000027.1:73708-73865 GCF_036962685.1 Bacillus sp. JJ1566
ATCTGGGCGCAAATACGCACTGGCGTATTTGATTAAATGGATTCTAAAAAAGAAAAGGCCTAACTCAGGGAGAGCTAGACCTTTTCTTGGGGATGTTTAGTAATAAGAATTCCTTCTTAATACAATGATACTTGGCAAATGCCAAGACTTATATATC
>NZ_JBALOP010000027.1:74138-95521 GCF_036962685.1 Bacillus sp. JJ1566
AATTCGATGTGTCATTTTCGGACGAATTTTTGAACATCCTCTAAAAGGTGAGCATATGCAACGCATACTAAAAGAAATAATCCAATCATCTTCGGACAAAAAAATAACATATGAACAGTACATGAATACTGTCCTTTATCACGAAGAAAAAGGCTATTATATGAAAGATATGGAAAAGGTAGGAAAAAAAGGAGATTTCATCACTACTAGCAATATTTCCACTATTTTCGGCAAACTATTTGCAGCGATTTTTCATAAACTTATTTCGCTTGAAAAAGTTTCTCCGATTATCTGTGAAATTGGTGGAGGTAATGGCAGATTCGCAAAAGCAGTTCTGGACGAATTAAAGAATTCCTTCACAGATAGCTATCTGAAAATAACTTACATAATGATTGAATCTAGTCCATACCACCGTCGTTTGCAGCATGAGCTTCTTCCAATTGGTGAAAAGGTTATCCAGTATCGTAGTATTGATGAGGCAAAAAAGAACTTTCCAGTATTGAATGGAATTCTATTTTCAAATGAACTGTTTGATGCGTTTCCAGTAAGAGTAGTCGAGAAACAAAAAGACACACTCTATGAGGTGAAAATCACGCTGAATAAGGAAGAACAGCTTTGTGAAATTCTTGAACCGCTTACTGATGAACGCATTATTCACTATTTAAACTTTAATACGATAAAGCTCGCTAATGGACAAAGATTTGAGGTCCCACTTCAAATGCTTTGTTATCTAGAGGAGTTAAATACATTTCTTGAAAATACGGTTATCTTTACGGTTGATTACGGATATACAAATGAGGAGTGGATGGAGCCTGCTAGGAGGAAGGGAAGCCTTCGTGGTTACTACAAGCATCATTTAATCGACAATCCCCTTGAGCATCCTGGAGAAATGGATCTTACGACACATATTCATTTTGACACACTTATTTTAAAAGGTACAAAGCTTGGACTTGAATTTGTAAAGAAACTAAGACAGGATGAATTTTTAATTGAGGCAGGGATACTAACATTTTTACAGGATAACTTTGACTCCAATCCTTTTTCGGAAAAAAGTAAACAAAATCGTGCGATTCGTTCTCTTATTATGGATGGAGGAATGAGTGCTGCTTTTCATATACTCATCCAACAAAAAAACCTCAAAATAAATTGGGATTCTATTTTCCAAAGCAAATAAAAAAAGCGATGTTTCCATCGCTTTTTTTAATGACCTCCGCCAAGCGGCATCATAAATGTGGTGTAGTAAGAGAAGGCACAAAAGAAAACAGTTAAATATGCGCCAAACACGTAAATATACATTCTTTCAGACAATTTTAAATAGCTTAAAAGGACGAAAAATCCGGTTTGTGCAAAGAAAATTAGTGCTAGAACATCCATACCACCAACGTAGAACATTACAGAAAAGATACCTGTCCAAAAACCTAAAACTCGGTACATACGTTCCATATGTATATTTCCCTCCCTTGTAAATGATGAACACTCACTTTTCTTATTATAATGTAACGATTACATAAATGTAAACATTACTTTGCGACAATTGCGTGATAACTGCAAGAATTACATCCAAGAATGATGTTTTCTGACTCTTCTAGAACCACATCGTCAAATAGTAAATCAAACATTCCTCTTAGAAAGGCATGATGCATCCCGCAAACCGCTTCAAAATTTTCTTGAGCAATTTCTTTAAAAGGACAATTGTTGATTTTTAAAAAGATTTTTGTCTTCTCCTTATTATGGTCTAAATCTGGATAAAAACCCGCAACCGTGGATGCCTTTTTTAAAATTTCTAGCTTTTGTTCAAAGGTAAGCTCATGAATAGAAACTGGAATTTGATGATTGACTAGCTCTTCACCAAATCGTCTGCCTGTTAGTTCAAGTGCTTTTTTACCTACATCCCCAAGTGTCGCCATAGTTTCAATTGCAATTTTTGAAAGTAACTGATAATCGCGATATGGGAAATTAATTTGAATATGATCGTTTGATAAACGATAAAGACGACTTGGTCTGCCGCCTTTTCCAGTTTTCTTAGCTTCAGAAACAAGCATATTTACATCTTCAAGCTTCGTTAAATGAAGTCTTGCTACATTCGGATGGATTTCAAATTCTTCTGCAATTTCCTGTACGGTTACCTCTTCATTTTGTTTAATAATAAATTGATAAATATAATAACGTGTTGGATCTGCTAAAACGTTTGTTATCTTTAGTGTTTGTTCCACCGTCATCACTCCTTGAGACCCTATGTTACTCTCATTATAGTACAGTTAAATACCATCAATAAGTGATTTATATCACTTGTAGGTAAAAGTTCACAAAACTACAAGGAATTTTACAGTATGATCAGCATACTTTTCATGTTAGGCACATATAATGTATTGATTCCTCCTAATGATAGATAAAAATCTTTAATCGCTTTTGAAAAATACAACCATAATGGCAGTGGTTGTATTTTTTATTTTATTCAGTAGACTGCAACTGAATAAAATAAAAAGCCTCCGGCGGATGCCACAGATTTTTTAGAGGAAACTTTTCGAGCAGGGCTCGAAAAAAATCTGGGCACAAATACGTAAAAGCGTATTTGATTGTATTGTTTAAATATTGTTCACATAATGTTCATAAATATTTTTCGAAAAAAGAAGGAGTTTGTAGATTTTTGTTGAAATATGATACCTGCAAGAGAAAAATTAATTAAGAGGAGAGTGAAGTATTTGAGCGAAATTGAACAACTCGGTGATCAACTGATTGAGGACGCTTGGTCAATGAGTGCATCTGATATTCATTTTGTTCCGAAAATCAATGATGCCATGATTCAATATCGGCTTGACAGTGATTTATTTAACAAGCAAACAATCCCAAAAGATGTTTGCGAACGCTTGATATCCCATTATAAATTCCTAGCTGGAATGGATATTGGAGAAAGGAGAAGACCACAAAACGGTGCGATTACCCTAAATCTCAAAGGCGTAACCATTAACCTTCGATTGTCTACACTGCCCACACCCTACAACGAAAGTCTAGTCATACGTATTCTACCCGAAACACCATCTTATTCTCTTGCAAATCTATCACTTTTTCCGGATATGACAACTAAATTGCTTTCACTTTTAAAGCATTCACACGGGCTCATTATATTCACTGGTCCAACAGGCTCGGGAAAATCTACCACCCTTTATTCCTTATTGCACGCAACAAAGAAGCTTTTCAATCGAAATATCATTACATTAGAAGATCCAATCGAAAAACGAAGCGAAGATGTTTTACAGGTTCAGGTGAACGAAAAAGCAGGCATCACGTATGCACATGGCTTAAAGGCAATTTTGCGACATGACCCGGACATCATTATGGTCGGCGAAATAAGAGATACGGAAACGGCAAAAATTGCCGTAAGGGCTGCGTTGACTGGCCATTTAGTCCTAAGTACGATGCATACTCGAGACACAAAGGGAGCGATTTATCGGCTTTTAGAATTTGATGTGTCATTACAGGAAATCGAACAAACCTTAATTGCAATCGCCGCACAACGACTTGTAGACCTCAAATGTCCGTACTGTGAAGGAAAATGCACACCGCTTTGTAAAAAGTATCGCAAGGTAAGAAGAGTTGGGGTCTATGAGCTTTTAAATGGACATGCCTTAACAGAAGTAATGAAAGAAGCACGAGGTGAAAAGTGCGAGTATCGCTATGAACAATTAAAGGATGTCATCAAAAAAGGAATTGCTCTAGGATACTTATATCCGGATGCGTTAGAAAGATGGGTCGTTAATGATCAGGAAAAGAAATAAAAATTGGACCTTAAAGGACCAATCCTTATATCTAGGCAGAATCGGGGATTTGCTTGAACAAGGTTATTCTTTTGAACAAGCATCAAAATTTTTGCTCTTTCAGCTTCCGAAAAAGCATAGCAGCGATATTGAAGCGATTATTGAAAGCTGTAAACAAGGTGATTCTTTATATACAGCGTTTAGCAAAGTAGGGTTTCACAAGGATGTCTTAAGTTATATCTATTTTGCAGAAAAGCATGGTGATGTCTCGTTTGCCCTTCGTGAAGGAAGTGCAATGCTCCAAAGAAAACTTAACCATCTTGAAAAGGGAAAGAAACTTATTCGCTATCCATTAGCTCTTTTGGTATTTGTTGGCTTTATGTTCACAATGATTGAAACAATTCTTTTGCCCCAATTTGAAAGTTTATTTACCTCCATGAGTTATGAACAAACGCTGATTTCTAAGCTTTTATTAAGGCTCCCTGAACTAAATCGATATTTAATCCTCATTATCGGTTTACTATTAATAATTAGCCTCGCGTACTATTTTCTTCATTTTCAAAAACGTACTCCCGTTGAAAAAATGAAGCTACTATTAAAGATTCCTATTTTAAAAAAGATAATGATTATGCTTAATTCCCATTTCTTTTCCGTACAGCTTAGCAATTTGTTAAAGGGTGGGTTATCGATTTTGCAAGCCTTAACCATGTTCGAACAGCAGCTACACTCGCCTTTTTTTCGAGAGGAAGCTAAGGAAATGAAAATGTTATTGCGAGCGGGTAACCGTTTCGACGAGATTCTAAAAATACGAGAATATTATGAGGCTGATTTAGCGATGATCATTTTACATGGTCAATCCAACGGAAATTTAGCAAGCGAGCTCCAGCACTATAGCCAATATGTCATGGAAAAAGTTGAGGAAAAAATGACGAGATTTTTAGCAATCGTACAACCAATCTTGTTTGCGATCATTGGAATTATTATCATGCTAATGTACGGCGCAATTATGGTTCCAATGTTTCAGCTTTTAAACGGAATATAGAAAGGAAGTTTTAAATGAAACTAAAGAATCAAAAGGGATTTACCCTTGTGGAAATGCTCGTTGTTTTATTAGTCGTTTCAATCTTGCTGTTGATAACTGTGCCGAATGTAACAAAGCAT
This sequence comes from Bacillus sp. JJ1566, assembly GCF_036962685.1. Lineage (NCBI taxonomy): Bacteria > Bacillati > Bacillota > Bacilli > Caryophanales > Bacillaceae > Bacillus > Bacillus sp. JJ1566. The sequence goes on from NZ_JBALOP010000027.1 coordinate 79,055, forward strand.
AATAGCGTTATAAAGGAAAAGGGCTGTCAGGCGATGATTAAAATGGTGGAGGCTCAGGTACAGGCTTATGAGTTGGAAAAAGACAATGACAAATTATCATCATTGACTCCATTGGTTGCTGGAGGATATTTAAACGAGGTTCCAGCCTGTCCAAACGGAGACATAATTAAGATGGATTCAAATGGTAAAGTTGTTCATGAAAAGCCCACTACGAGTTGATGAAAATGGCTTCACCTTAATCGAAGCATTGTTAGTCCTATCCATCATTATGATTATTTCCTCGATAAGTCTTCTACAGCTCAGACCACTACATGAATCGAAAAAAATGGATCAATTTCTGGAGCAGCTTCAAAACGATATTTTCTTAAGTCAGCAATATGCAATCAGCCATAGTGAGCCGACAAAACTTTACTTTAGTCCAAGTGAGTCTTTTTATCGTCTAACAAGGGGGAACTCTTACGAAGTCATTTTTCTTAGAAAGGTTGACCCAGATATTCAAATTCAACTTATTTCACTTGGAGCAAATGTAGTTTTCACAAGTAATGGAAATATCCAACGGTCTGGTGAAATCCGATTTCGCTATAAGGAGAGCACCTATATCGTTATGTTCTTATTAGGAAAGGGTAGGTTCTATGTTACTAAAAGATAAGCGAGGATTTACGATGCTGGAGATGCTCCTTTCAGTTTCCATATGGTTGATGCTTTGTGTGACACTTCTGCCCCAGCTAATGCTTATTATGACAGAACGCCGAAACACAGATATTTTTAATATGGGATCTCAGCTGCTTTCTGAGGAGTTGCAAAAAGAGTATAACGGTGAATCTACGTTAAATAATGTAGAAAAAGACGGGGTTACCTATAAATTTTCGAAAAGCTTTAATGAGGGGCTTCAAAAATGGGAGTTATGTGTAAATTGGGAGGATAAGCTTTCAAAAACATATGAAAGATGTGGGTATGTAAATGGTGAGTAATGAAAAGGGGTTTACATTTGTTGAGATGCTCGTAACCTTTTCAATCCTGCTTGTTATTCTTTCGTTTATTACACCTTTTCTTGGGATAGTGTTTCGGGAAAATGATGAACAATTTAACAAATTAGAATGGCAAATTTTAATTCAACAAATGAAAATGGAAATTCGAGAGGCGAGTGAAATTTCTGTATCTAGCAGTGAATATGTGTCTTTTAATAATCCAGCGGGTGATATAGTAAGCTTTGAAAAATACATGGATAAAATAAGAAGACGAGTAAATAAAAGGGGACATGAAATATTACTTCAAAATATTACGGATGTCACATTTGAACTAAAAACGAATGGCTTTTTAATTACAGTTGTGACGGTTGATGGTAAAACGTATCAAGCACTGATTTCTTCCTTAACAACAGTGGAGGCTAAGTAGATATGAAAAATGAAAAAGGTTTTATCCTACCAGTTACAATCGCAATTTCCTTTTTGTTTTTTCTCATTTTCACTTCTCAAGTTAATGCGTACTTAACGGAAAAAGCCTTCTCGAAGGAAACGGAAGAAATACTAATTTTGGAGAATTTGATGCAGCTGGGAGTGGAAGACATGAAAGCAAAATTGCGGGTTGATGTAGAAAGTGCAGAATTAACGGGTTCATTCAACTACCCGACAGGGGTCATTACTTACAATGTTTCACCCCTGTCGCCAACAACATCGCAAATTATCCTGACATGTAAGACACCTATACATCGTAAAAGCAGTGCCCGTTTTGTGTACAATTATGAAACGAAAGAGATTAACTCTTGGTTTGATTTACGTTAAGAAAAATAAGATATTGAAAAAGTCTAGACTTGATTGTAGACGCCATTCTTTGATGGTTATATTTGCAAAAAGGTGGAAATAATAACACTGACGCTTTGAAAAAAGGGTAGGTGTTTTTATGTCTACAAACGATTATGTAAAATTTGTAACCCAACAGTTTGTAAAGTTTATAGACCAGCCAAAAGAAGTCCGCAAGGCTACGAAGCAACAGCGTAAGGACGAACAGGCACCATTAACCAATCGATGGTTTGGCATTATGCCTCTTGCCGTTTCGCTCATGTTTAAAAAGAATAAAAAAAGAGAGAGCTGACAGTTTTGTTGTCGGCTCTCTTTTTGCTTAGTACCAAAAACCTCCACCATATGGATAATACGGTGGGCCATAAAATGGATAGCCGTATCCACCACCATAGAAATACGGATTGAGTAGAGCACTTCCAACAAGTCCTCCTACTAATCCACCAACAAAAGGTGCTCCCCAAAAAAATCGTCCCGGTCGGCCAAAACCAAAGCCATATGGTCTTCTATAAGGTCCCATCTGATTACCTCCTATTTTGTGATATCTCCAATACGAGCACGGGATTTTTCTATTTTCCGTGAAGTGGGCTAGAATTTGCTCCTTATTCTTGCCTCACTAACATGGATATGTAACCATAGGCCAGATGTAGTGGGCGTTTGTCTACCTTTTGAAAAATTATTTCTTTCACCCAGAATTCCCTTCACATCGTTTCTATTCACAAGATTTTGTTAGTATGATAGAGTAGTAGGTACTTAAAAAGTAGGAGTGACAGGTTAGATGACTACGAAAAAAGAAAAAATTGTTGATAAGTTGAATCGACCTCTACGTGATTTGCGCATTTCTGTCACAGATCAATGTAATTTCCGTTGCTCTTATTGTATGCCTAAAGAAATCTTTGGGGATGATTATCCATTCTTAAAGCAAGGGGAACTCTTATCCTTTTCTGAAATAGAAACTTTGACAAGAAGTTTTGTCAAAATGGGTGTGCAAAAGATTCGGTTAACCGGTGGAGAACCTTTAGTAAGAAAGAATGTCCATGAGCTTGTAGAGCGTTTAATTCATATAGAAGGTATTGAAGATCTTGCCCTTACAACAAACGGGGTGTTTTTACCGAAATATGCAAAACAATTAAAGGAAGCAGGACTTCAGCGTGTCAATGTAAGTCTTGATGCGATTGAAAATGATATTTTCAAAGGGATGAATGGCCGTTCTGTTGGTGTGAAACCAGTATTAGCGGGAATTGAAGCTGCCCAGGAAGCGGGACTCCATGTGAAAATGAACATGGTCGTCCAAAAAGGTAAAAATGATTCGCAAATTTTACCGATGGCTCGTTTCTTTAAAGAAAAGGGAATAACGCTTCGTTTCATCGAATTTATGGATGTTGGAACAACAAATGGCTGGAATTTCGACCAGGTTGTATCGAAAAAAGCGATACACGATCTTATAAACAATGAAATGCCATTGGAGCCAGTTGATGCCGATTATTTCGGAGAAGTAGCAAAAAGATATCGCTATGTAGGTACTGACGTGGAAATCGGCTTCATCTCCTCTGTTACGGAATCCTTCTGTTCAAGCTGTACAAGAGCGAGAATTTCTGCAGATGGTAAGATGTATACATGTTTATTTGCATCCAGTGGCCATGATTTAAGAACATTACTTCGTTCAGGTTCAACCGAAAGTGCTATTGATGAGGCGCTAAAATCAATTTGGCAGGCCCGACGTGACCGCTACTCAGATGAACGAACTGAGGAAACAGCAAAGAAACGTAAGAAAATTGAAATGTCCTATATCGGTGGATAAATAGAAAAGCGCAAGGCGCCTGCCTATCGGGGACAAGCACAGGAAAAGCGCTGTCAGAAGGCGCTTCTTGCCTTCAGAAGCGGTTGGCTTATGACCTCGAGCTGATGGCGCCTGGAGCTAGACATAAATAAAGAGGTGCTATATTGCACCTCTTTTTGCGCTAAACTATGCAGTTGATTTTTCTGCCCTTCCTGACCGTACTAACCAACGGTGAACAGGGATTTCAACTAATGTAATGACAAGGGCTGTTAAGAGTGCTCCCCAAAGGGTTACTCTTGCACCATCTAAAAATTGAGAAACAAAATATACGAGAATTGCTGCAACTATGAAATCTGCAATATCAGTCATTACTGTTGTATTTCTTCTAAGCATTAGAACTTCCATCAATTGACCAACAATCGCTAATATAACACCGACTACGATTGGTTGATACCATGAAACATAATCTACACTATCAAAAATACCAGAACAAAGTGCTACAACTAAAGGTAATAAAATAATCTTCATTATGAAACCAGTCATAGCATTCACACCTCCTTTACAAGATATTTTTCACAAAAAATCAAGATAATATGTAAATATACTAGCGATCTGTTTCTACAACCGTAATATTTTTTACTCTTTCCGTATCCGGTTCGAACGTGATATTTACAAAGACACCAAATTCTCGATTACCCTGTTTCAACCAGAGCTTGAAACGTTCAACATACAATCCATTCTTTTTATATCGTCCCACATGTAAGTAATCTACAATCTGGGCTGATGGGTATCGTTTCCCGGTTTCCTCCATTGCAAGTTTTCCCCATTTTGCATATTCAGGTACAGGTTTATTCGTTTCAGCCGTTGTAATTGAGGAATCATTTAAGAAAAGAATTGTCGGGGATAACAACAAACAAAAGCAGCATCCAATCAAAATTTTCCGCAGCATGACAAACACCTCGCTTTTTAATTAGGCTTCCCAATCATCCGGTAAATTTATGCAATATAAATGGAAATGTATGGTATTATAAAAAAGGGGGAGTGTCGATGAGAAATGCGTTAAAGAATTTAGTTTACGTTATTGTTTTATTGAATTTGTTTGCATGTAATACAGAAAGTGCTACGGGGCAACCAAAAGATGGTGTGCTTACTCCAGTCAAACAAAACGAAAGAAATACCCAAATTATTGGTTCACTCGGTTTTGATACATTATTAATGTACGACCTTGATATAAAAAACGAAGACATCAAAACAATTTATTTTTGGATTGAGCATTATAAGTATGGTGAAAAACAAGAGGATCTCATCTATGGATCAACTGCTGCAAGTAAAAAAATGACCTTAGGCGCTTCCAAACTCGATTTCAAATTAGATGACGATAACTCTTATGCACGTTGGACTTTTTCAGTTTCTGATGGAACAGCATTAACAACCTTTGAAGCGTCACCGATGGAGATTGATAAAGAGAATCTAGGGATGGGTCAAACATGGGTAGACGATAAAACAACAATAGTAGCAGAAAAACCAATTACCTTAGCGTTACTTGCGATGGATAGTGGAAACGGTATCCGAATTGGACTTGATGACGAAGTGATTGAGTATACAATAAAAGACAGCCCTGAAGTGTTTGTCGTGAAGGTGAAGATGAGTAAACATGAATAACTTACTAATTGAGGCGATCCGTTTTGGGTCGTATTTTTGTGTTGTATGATTTGTCCAACTGGCGCACATATTATCATTATGTGAAAAGTTGTATGTAGGAGGAAAATCCATGCAGAAACGACTATTTTTTATGGTAATCATACTTTTAAGTATCACCCTGCTTGTTAGCTGTAAGGGTGATGACAAAGCAAAAGATAAAAAAGAAGATGCAAAAGCAAAAATCCAACAGGTAGAAGATAAAATAATCAATCTCGGATCACTAGGTTTTACAACAGAGGATCTCGTTAAAAACTGGAATGAAGCACAGGCAACAATAGAGGATTCAGGCTCCTACCAAATCGATCAAATAACAGTAACAAACGGTGAATTTAGGAAAGATGTCAGCGAAGGACTTATACTTGAAGGAATTGTTAATGAACAGACCCACGAAGTAATCAGGCTTTCCCTTGTGAAAAAGGATATCGAATCAGATAACCTTACTACTGCACTAGACAAATACGAGGATACAATTGCTGCTTTCTTTTTATTAGTGGCCGTTACGAATACTGAGGAAGCTGTAAAAGAAGACGATATTGGAAAAATTACTAATGAATTAGGTCTACTTCGTGACAAAGATAAAAAAATTAAAGGAACTGCAACATTGAATAATGTTACATATAAGGCCGAAGAGAATGAGCGGGGATTGGTGTTGTCGGCAGTTGAAAATACAGATTAAAGTTAAAAGCGACCTAAATCGCGGGTCGCTCTAACTTTTTTATGAATATAGTTTTCCATGGAAAAAAGCTTGTACATCATCAACAGTAAGCCCAAGATTTTTAGCTTCAATCATCAGTTTAATCCATTCTGGGTCTAAACCTGTCGTGTTATTCATTTTAAATATCATGATTTTCCCCACTTTTTATTGAACTTTTACTCTTGTCATCTTGTTCATTTTGCCAGTTACGGAATCGTACAAAGTTTTGAAATTCATGAAAATCGTTTTTACTTAGTCCCTGATCAATCGCCTTTTGTAACAGTTTTGTCCACTCTTTATCCAACTTGTCTTCAAAGTAATAGGGTCTTTTTTCTTCTTCACCTAATAAATATTCGATGCTTGTATCAAGCGTCTCGGCAATTTTCGTTAAGAACTGAAGAGAAGGATTTTTTTGAACATCACGCTCTATGTAGCTTAAATAAGACTTTGAAACACCAGCACGTTTAGCAAGCTCAGTAATTGAATACCGTTTCTTTCCCCTTAATATCCTAATTCTCTCACCTATCATCTACCTTCTCCTCAATATTTTAGATTTTCCAATATGTTCATTATAAAGAACAATTAGTTCTTAATAAAGTAATGAAATAGTATGTAAAACGGAGAAAACTCATGAAAATCCACGAGAAACGTTCTTTATTACGAAAAAATAGCTTAATTTGAGATTTTTAAAATTTAGTACTAATGGGCTATACTTTGTTAAAATTCTTTATAAAGCACATCTAACCAATAATTATTGATAATTGGTTATTACCATTCTTACATATGTTCTTTTTAATGAATTTCAAATCCAATAAATAAAGGATAGGGTACTCTATGTATAAAAAAACTTGTGACAGATGTTTTAGGTCATCCTTCAGTGCTAGTAAATATGGAAAGTGGTCGTGTCCAGTATGTCAAAAAGATTTGTCAGATTTTAAAGCAAGGGACTCAGAAGCAGAGCCATTTACCTTCAAAAGCTTCCCTTTTGTTAATACGAAAAACCAGGATATTTCAAATAGTAAAATAGAAAAATACATATAAGAATTTCGCCACATGTAAAGGATATTCCAGACCAATTTTAGATTTTGGGGTAATCCTTTTTTAATGTTCCTTTTTGTGAGTTCTTTATAAGGAAAAAGGAATGCAAAAAATGTATTAATCATATATATAAAATATTTAATAATCTTCTATTGTTCAAAAAGTCAAATCATGCTATAGTTTAAATGTGTACTTTATTAAGAACGAAAGTGCATATTTAAATGTGAGGGGATTTATAGTAGCTATGAGAAAAAAGCATATCGGTGATCAAATTAAGACATTGAGAATCCAACACGGTCATACATTGAAGGAATTAGGAGAAGAAATTGATTTTAATTACAGTAATCTTTCCAAGATTGAAAGGGGTATACGAAAGCCAACCGTCGAGTTCCTTGAAAGGCTCACACATTATTATAAGGTTGATATTTCTTATTTTTTTGATGTAGATAACAAAGATCCGAATAATAGGGTTGCAATGGATTTGGACTGGTTTATGTTATCACAAGAAATGAAAAGCAAAAATGTAACTTTTGAAGAACTAAAAGCAATGGCAGATACAATTGCAAAAATTAAAAGCTATAATTCATTAAAGTGAAAATAGTTCGGAACTACCAAAGATTAGGTTGACACGTTCTTTATGAAGAACTAAAATAAGGATTATAATAACGGTTTTCCAAATTGAACAATTCTCCCAGGAAGGTTTATTTTTTTATTCGGATTGTTCTTTATGAAGAATTATTGTATTAGAGTTTAAAAAAAGCGGGTGAGTTTTTATGAGAAATAATAATCATTTTTATAATACTCAGAGTAATTTTGAGCATGAAAATGTTAAGGAAATTGACTTAAAAAATCTTTTTTTCATAATTAAACGTCGTATATGGATCCTCTTAGTATTTGCTACAATTACAACATTTCTTGGATACTATTATGATGCAAATAATAAACCAAGCAACCTTTATGAATCTTCGACACGAATTCTTCTTAATGCAGAAAGTGGAATTGAAAATTTAAAAATTATTATGACTGATTCCCTCGTTATGGAAAGTGTAATTTCAGAATTAAAACTTGAGAAATCAGCGGAAGCATTAGCAGGTCAAATAAAAGTCGAGCATATCGGTGGTCAAATTCTAGAGATCAGTGTTATAGATATAAATCCAGAAAATGCAGCAAATATTGCTAATAAATTAGTAGAAGCTTTTACCCAGCAGGCTGAAACAATCATGAATTTTACGGGAGTAAATCATTATCAGAAAGCAAAGGTAAATAATTTCCCTATAAATGCAGGAGAAAGTTCAAATATGATGTTGAATGGGTTAATCGCAGGGATAGTACTCGGTATTGGATTGATTTTTTTAGTGAATGCATTTGATAACACGCTAATTACAGAACAAGAGGTTAGTAATGCCCTCGGAATTCAAGTATTAGGTTCAGTTTCTAAAATAAATAAAAGAAATTCCAATAAAAGAAATAATAGTCATCAATTATTGAAAATAAGGGGTGAATCGGTTGATTCTTAATCTTAAAAGGGATGAGTCAATAAAGCTAAAGGCCAAAACAACCCATTCCTTTCCTGAATCTTTAATTTCTGAACAATATCGATCAATCCGTACTAATATTCAGTTTGTAAATGGTGTTAATAAAAATCAAGCAATACTTATTACCTCCCCAGGTAAAAGAGAAGGTAAATCAACCACAGTTGCAAACTTAGCTATTTCTCTTACGCAACAGAAGGAAAAAGTCCTATTAATTGATACGAATTTTAAGAATCCATCCCTTCATTCTATTTTTAATATTGAAAATAAAACTGGCTTAACAGATGTTTTAAAGGGGAAGCTTACACTAGAAGAAGCTGTGATGGGAACAGAGGTATCTAGATTGGATTTGCTTCCTAGCGGGGCTATTCCATTTAATTCCTCAGAATTGATAGGTTCAATAGCAATGTATGAAATAATTGAAAAGGCATTAAAAAAATATAATGTTGTCTTAATTGATTCACCGTCATTCCTTGACCTCTCAGGTACGAAGATTTTAGCAAGTATCTGTAATGGAGTTATACTTGTAGTAAAGAGTGGGAAAACGGACACAAAAAAAGCAATTGAAACAAAAAGAATGTTAGATCTTGTGAAAGCAAAAATCATCGGGGTCATAATAAATCACAAAAAATAGAAATATATTTTTTGTACAATTGTTCTTAATAAAGAATAAAACGTTCTGTAATAAAGGTGATGCCTCTTTACCATTATCAATGGAGGCACTCGGTCATACTGTGGGCTAACTACCTTAGACGCTAGTCGTCGAAAGTGTGATGTGAGGGCGGGTTAGATGCCCATTTATAAATTATATTTTACCTATGTGTATTTTTACGAAAATTCATATAGGTAAGATAATAATTTTTTAAAAAAATATAAAAAGAAAGGAGGGATTAGGGGTGACGTATCGTCAAAGGATATCTATATTTATCTTTTTAGATTCGGTGATTGTATTAACCTGTATATTCTTTAGCCGTTTTTTAGTTGATGCTACTTTTTCTGTTTTTACATTATCAACAGTAATTATTTCACTTTCATTATTATTAAGCCATCATTTATTTGCCTATAAATATAAACTATATAAAAAGGCATGGGAGTATGCAAGTATAGGAGAATTAGTTGGTATTTTTAAAGCTATTACTCTATCAGTAATAACTGCTGCAATCATACAACAAATTGTTAATCATGAGATATTCTATCGTTTAATGCTGGTTAATTGGTTGCTACATATGCTAATAATCGGTGGTTCACGCTTTTGTTGGAGAATATTCAGAGATACATACATTAAAAAGAATGAACAAAGAAAACGTACATTAATTATTGGTGCAGGTTCAGCGGGGACTATGGTTGTCCGTCAATTGAAAAATAATCAAGATACAGAGTTATTTCCTGTAGGGTTCATCGATGATAATGAGAAAAAACAAAATCTTGATATTTTAGGAATTCCCGTTTTAGGGGGAATAGAAAATATCGAGGAAGTGGTGAGGGAAAAAAATATAGCAAATATTATCATTGCAATCCCTTCCTTAAGTAAAAGAGAATTAAATAAAATTTTTCAGGAATGTGCTAAAACAAAGGCAAAAACACAAATCCTTCCGATGCTAGAAGACTTAATTACCGGTAAGGTAGCTGTCAACCAGTTCAGAGATGTTCAAGTAGAGGATTTACTGGGAAGGCATCCCGTTGAGCTTGATACAGAAATTATTTCAGGTTATGTAACTGATAAGGTTGTTTTAGTTACTGGTGCAGGTGGTTCGATAGGTTCAGAGATTTGCAGACAGGTGGCAAAATTCAATCCGAAACAGCTCATTTTACTTGGACATGGTGAAAACAGTATTTATACAATCGAGTTGGAACTAAATGAAGCCTTTCAATCCTCAAAAATAGGCATAAAAACCGAGATTGCGGATGTTCAAGACAAACAAAAAATAATGGCCGTAATGAGTACATATCGACCTGATGTTGTGTATCACGCCGCAGCACATAAGCATGTTCCATTAATGGAACGAAATCCTGAAGAAGCAATTAAAAACAACATCATTGGAACGAAAAATGTGGCAGAGGTTTCTGATTGGTGTGGTGTCCATACATTTGTGATGGTATCAACAGATAAGGCCGTAAATCCAACAAGTGTAATGGGGGCGACGAAAAAATTAGCAGAAATGATTGTTCAAAATATAGGTAAAACAAGCAAAACAAAATTTGTTGCGGTTCGATTTGGAAATGTGTTAGGTAGTCGAGGTAGTGTTATACCTCTATTTAAAAGACAAATCGCAAAAGGCGGTCCAGTCACCGTAACCCACCCGGATATGGTTCGGTATTTCATGACGATTCCTGAAGCTTCAAGATTAGTAATACAGGCAGGTGCTTTAGCACAAGGCGGTGAAATCTTCGTTCTTGATATGGGTGATCCCGTTAAAATTGTTGATTTAGCAAAAAATTTAATTAAGCTATCGGGATATTCTGTTGATGAAATCGGCATCGAGTATTCAGGAATGAGACCTGGAGAAAAGTTGTTTGAGGAATTATTAAAAGACGATGAAGTACATGATACGCAGGTTTATCCTAATATTTATGTTGGAAAAACCGCAGATCTATATATCGAAGAAATTGAAAAAATAATTTTAACTTATAAGAATTTAACAAAACAAGAAATCCGAGAACAGCTTGTTAGCTTGGCAAATAGAACACAAGTCCCTCAAAAGCGATTAATATCCATTCTAGGTTAAAGGAGAGTTTAGAAATGAAGGTAAGAAAAGCTATCATACCAGCTGCTGGATTGGGAACTAGATTTCTCCCAGCAACAAAGGCAATGCCAAAAGAAATGCTACCAATAGTCGATAAGCCTACAATCCAATATATCATTGAGGAAGCAGTCGAATCAGGAATTGAAGATATCATTATCGTGACAGGTAAAGGAAAACGAGCAATTGAAGATCATTTTGATCACTCATTTGAACTCGAGCAAAACCTTTACGATAAAGGAAAGTTTGATTTATTAGATGAGGTGCAAAAGGCTTCAAAGCTAGTTGATATTCACTATATTCGGCAAAAGGAACCAAAAGGCTTAGGTCATGCAATCTGGTGTGCTCGAAAATTTATAGGTAATGAACCATTTGCCGTATTACTCGGTGATGACATTGTTTCAGCGGAAAAACCATGCTTGAGACAGATGATTGAGCAATATGAGCGATACAATGCCTCAATCCTAGGTGTCCAAACTGTTCCGGAAAAAGAGGTTCATCGCTATGGGATTGTGGATGGTAACCAACACGGGGACCGCTTTTACAGTGTTAATCATCTTGTTGAAAAACCGAAACAAGAAGATGCACCTTCAAATCTTGCCATCATGGGGCGCTATATATTAAATCCACGAATCTTTGACATTCTTGAAAAACAACAGCCTGGAGCGGGTGGAGAAATTCAATTAACGGACGCAATTGCAGGATTGAACCAATATGAAGCTGTATATGCCTATGATTTTGAAGGTACTAGATACGATGTAGGAGAGAAATTAGGCTTCATCCAAACCACACTTGAATTTGCTTTGAAAAGAGAGGATCTAAGACTAGAACTTCTCGACTATCTAAAAAATGTCTTGAATAATGAGTTAGTGAAATGAGTATGGCCGAAAACGCAAAAAAGAAGGTATTATTTGTTGCCACGGTAGATTATCATTTCAAAAGCTTTCATTTACCATATTTAAAATGGTTTAAAGAACAGGGCTGGGAAGTTCATATTGCTGCACATGGCAATCTTGAACTTCCTTTTGTTTCGAAAAAATACAATATCCCAATCCAGCGATCACCATTTAGTTTTAAAAATATTGGGGCTTTAAAAGAATTAAAAACGATAATAGATGAGAATAATTATGGAATCATTCATTGTCACACACCCATGGGCGGTGTGCTTGGCCGATTAGCTGCACGTCAAGCACGAAAGAATGGAACAAAAGTAATTTACACAGCACACGGGTTTCATTTTTGTAAGGGAGCCCCACTACTGAATTGGTTATTATATTATCCAATTGAGAAATTGCTAGCCTCCAATACGGACTGTCTCATAACTATAAACTCCGAGGACTATAAACTTGCGAAAAGACATAAATTTAAAGCTGGTTCCATTGACCACGTTTATGGTGTAGGTGTTGACCTAGAGAAGTTTCGACCAGTAGATAGGATAAGAAAAAATGTTTTAAGGAGAGTAGGAGATTTTAATACGAATAACTTTATTATGTTTTATGCTGCAGAATTTAATAAAAATAAAAATCAACAATTCTTAATTAAAGCACTTGCACGAATAAAGGATGAAGTACCAAACGCGAAGTTATTACTAGCTGGAGAGGGAGTCTTACTTGAAGAATGTCGGCAACTTGCTGCTAAATTAGGATTATTAGATAATGTTGAATTTCTTGGTCTTCGAGATGACATCGAAATATTATTAAAATTAAGTGATGTTGCAGTGGCTTCCAGTTTAAGAGAAGGACTTCCTGTTAATGTTATGGAAGCTATGGCTTGTGGCCTACCAATTGTTGCAACTGAAAACCGTGGTCATAGAGAATTAATAGTAACTAACGAAAATGGTTGGATGGTAAGCCATACTGACTTGGATGGTTTCGCAACAAAGATTATAGAATTAGCAAACAATGAATATATGAGAAATAGACTTGGGAAATTAAGTAGAAGTTTAATGGAAGATAAGTATGGGGTTGATATCGTTTTAGACCAGAAGATCGGGATTTACAGGAGATATATGCAAGCAGAGGGGGAAAGAAAGTGGGCGGCCCAATAAGAGTATTACATGTAGTTGTAAATATGAATCGCGGTGGGGCGGAGACTCTTATCATGAACCTTTATCGTAATATCGATCGGTCGAAGGTCCAATTCGATTTTCTTACCTGCAAAGAAGGTGTGTTTGATGAAGAAATACGACAAATGGGCGGCCAGGTTCATCGGCTTCCTTATTTAACTGAAATAGGCCATTTTGGATATGTAAATGCATTAAATAAGTTTTTCAAGAACCACAATTATTATAAAATTGTTCACTCACACATGGATAAAATGAGTGGATTTGTCCTAAGAGCTGCTAAAAAGGCTAACATTCCATTCCGCATTGCTCATAGTCATAATACACATAGTGAGGGAGGACTACTAGCGAAAATTTACAAGGAATATTCTGGAGGTTTCATTAAGACTAATGCTTCACATTTTTTCGCATGTTCTAGTGCTGCAGCGGGTTGGTTATTTGGAAGAAGGGCTAAAGAGGCATTTGTTTTAAAGAATGGAATTGAAATAAATAAATTTTTGTTTTCTAAAGCGGATAGAGAGCGGGTTAGAAATGAATTTAACATCTCTCAGGACATCTTGGTAATAGGGCATGTTGGGAGATTTAATCATCAAAAAAACCATGTATTTCTTATTGATGTATTTGCAAAGTATATTCAAATTCAGCCAAAATCAGTGTTAGTATTAGTTGGCGATGGTGCATTACGATCTCTAATTGAGGATAGAGTAAGAGAATTGAACCTTGTAAATAATGTTCTGTTTTTAGGTGTTAGACCTGATATACACCTAATAATTCAAGCATTTGATTTATTTGCGTTTCCATCATTACATGAAGGGTTACCAGTTACACTTGTTGAGGCACAAGGTGCAGGCTTACAGTGCCTGATTTCAACTGAAATAACAAAAGAAGTTGACTTAGGTTTGGATTTGGTACAGTACCTTCCTTTAGCTCAAAAGGATAGATGGGTAGAAAAAATAGAGGAAATTTCCAATAATAAGAAACCAAGATCCATTAACCATACTGCCTTTGTTAAGAAAGGGTATGATATCAGGAAGACAGCAAGTCTAATTCAAAATTCATATATTAAACTAGGAGGGGAAAGACTTGAAGCAGCTAACAATCTTTACCCCAACTTTTAATAGGGCATATTGTCTTCATCATTGTTATGAAAGTCTTATGAATCAGACATCAAAAGACTTTGTTTGGCTGATTATTGATGATGGGTCAACTGACAATACAAAAGAGCTAGTCAGTTCTTGGGTTAACGAAGGTTTAATTGAAATCAAATATGTTTGGCAAGAAAATCAAGGAATGCATGGTGCCCATAATACTGCATATGAGTTAATTGATACTGAATTAAATGTTTGTATTGATTCTGACGACTTTATGCCAAAAGACGCTGTTGAAAAGATATTATCATTTTGGAAAATGCATGGTCACACCAGTGTTAGTGGAATAATTGGACTCGATTCATACTCAAAAGGGGAGATTATTGGTTCAAAACTGCCAGAAAATATAGCATCCTCAACACTTTTTAATCTTTATTATGAGCACGTCGTTACAGGTGACAAAAAGCTTGTTTATCGTTCAGAATTAACGAAAAAGTATCCTTATCCTATTTTTAAAAATGAAAAATATGTTGGGCTGGCATATAAATATTATATGTTGGATAAGGAGTATGAAATGTTATTAATGAATGAGGTTTTATGCTGTGTTGAATATTTACCGGATGGTTCATCTTTAAATATGTTGAATCAATATCGAAAGAATCCAAAGGGATGGATCTTTTATCGGAAAGAATTAATGAAATTACCTTTTGCAACATTGTCATTTAAATTTAGGCAAGCGATTCATTTTGTATCTAGTAGTTTATTGATTAGAAATTTTACTTTCATGAGTGAAACACCTAGTAAGTTATTAACTTTGCTAGCAATCCCACTGGGGACAATATTATCAATTTATGTACGTTTAAAAACGAAGCCAATCGCAAAGTTTTGAAAGTTAAAATTGAAAGGAAAATACGGATGACTGTTCTATGGATAAATTTAGCCATAGTTTTTATTTTTGCTTTTTTAGCAAGATTTCTTTCAGCACCGGTTTTAGCAAGTAATATTCCAGTACCTGTAAAGCCTAATAAATTTTTTATAGGTATAGTGTTAACTTCCTTAGTTGCAGTTTCTGGGTTACGAGCAAATATAGGGGATACCTATTTTTATAAACATATTTATATTAATAATGAATTTACGTGGGAGTATATTTTATCCCAGAAGGATATTGGTTTCGGGATACTCCAAAGGTACCTGCAAATGTACTCAGAAGACCCCCAGATTATGATATTTACAACGGCTCTCATTACAAATGTATTAATCGTTTTTATACTTTATAAATATTCTAGAATGCTTGAAATAAGCCTATATGTCTATATTACGAGTGGTTTGTTTTTAGTATCAATGAACGGAATTAGGCAGGTTCTCGCTGCCGCAATCCTTTTCACGGCAACGAAATTCTTAATTGAAGGAAATTGGAAGGTTTATTTTCTTATTGTTTTTTTCGCTTCTGCCTTTCATCAAAGTGCGCTGGTATTAATTCCAATATACTTCATTGTTCGTTATAAAGCTTGGTCAAAAGCAACAATTGTCCTTTTATTATCATCAATCGTTATCGTTATTGGATTTGAACAATTTTCAGCGATTTTATTCTCAGCTATTGAGGATACAACATATGGAGCCTACAGTGAATCTACGGAAGGTGGGGCAAATATCCTAAGAGTTGCAGTTGATGCCGTACCAATTGTAATTGCGTATTTGGGGAGGGAGAAATTAAGGAAAATCTTTCCGAATTCAGATGTAATTATTAATATGTCTATTATTGGATTCATGTTTATGATCATTTCGACCCAAAACTGGATATTTGCAAGGTTTTCTATATATTTTAGTTTGTATTCTTTAATTTTAATTTCTTGGATTGTGAAGCTTTTTAGTGAAAGAAGCAGAAAACTTGTCTATTATGGAATTTTAATTTGTTATCTTATTTATTTTTACTACGAAAATGTGATCAACTTAAATATTAACTACAGGAGCGAATACATAACATTATTTTCTTAGAAAATTAGATGTTGAATGAAGGTAAGAATATGAATATATC
>NZ_JBALOP010000028.1:0-29925 GCF_036962685.1 Bacillus sp. JJ1566
TCTTCATCGGTGTTATGAAAGGGAAAAAGCGCGAGAGTCCTCATGCAAATCCCTTTCATTGGGGGAAATGAAGAGGAAAACGCCTGAGAGTCTGCACTCAAATCCCCTGCATTAAGGTGATGAAGAGGAAAACGCATGAAAGTCTCCGCGTAAATCCCTTTCATCCAAACTATGAAAAAAAAACGCAAGCAGCCCCCAAGCCAAATCCTCATCATCAAGCAAAATAAAGGGAGACCCCCGTGCGTCCCTGTTTTAAATTACCATTCATCAAGCTATGAAGTTTCAAACATGAACTCGGCCACCAGTTAATGGATCATCATCAATATCGGAACCACCAGAACCGTCCCCCGGTACCCTATCACAATCACACTTATGCTCAAAAGTCAACGTCCAACTGGCCCCCTTTTTTGAAAAATTTTCGAATCTATGAATATTATTTTAGACTTTGTCGAAAAATAATCGAAAAAAATTTTTTGAAAATGTATATAATTCCGCAAATCTGTTCAGAATGGTTGCTGAGGTGATAAACATGAGAGAGGAAGAAAAGAAACGTACTTCTCAAAAATCAAGTTTACAACGTTTATTTAGAAAGCGTTGGGTATTTCCAGCAATCTATTTGGTAAGTGCAGCACTCATTCTAACCGCGGTTTTATGGTTCACAGGGAAAAACGATGTAGCGAAGGATGATTTGAAATATGGTGAAAATCAGCCAGGAACAGCTACAGGTGAAGAACCAAGTGTACCAGTAAACCAAGCGGCAGAAAAATTTATGATGCCTGTCATTGACCAAGAGGCAATCCAAGTGTTTAGGGAATTCTACGATGCAGAGGCTTCAGCAGAAAAGCAAGAAGCAGCTCTTGTAGTCTATAACAATATCTATTCCCCTAACAAAGGAATTGACATCGTCGCTAAAAATGGTGAGGCATTTGAAGTGGTTGCATCATTAGCTGGAACAGTAACACGTGCAGAAAAGGATCCACTACACGGAAATGTTGTGGAAATTGAGCACACTGACGGTATAGTCACAATGTATCAATCGCTTGCAGACTTAAAAGTAGCAAAAGGTGACGTAGTTGAACAAGGTGAAGTCCTTGGAATGGCTGGCGAAAATCAATTTGATAAAGAAGCAGCAGTTCACGTACACTTTGAAATCCGTAACAACGGAGTAGCTGTCAATCCAATTGAGTATTTTGGACAATCTGTAACAACACTTGAAAATAGTGAGCAAGGAACAGAAGACAAAGAAGCTGCAAGTAAGGAAGAAGACAAGCAACCTACAAAAGACAAGCAATCTAAAGAAGAAGAGAAACCAGAAAACAGTAAGAAGCCAGCAGATAAAGAAGGCACTCCTGCTGACGATGAAGACTCAGGTGAAGAGGAAAATGCAAACTCAACTGATGCTTCAATCGGAATGGCAAAAGCGTAAACTAGGAGAAACAGTAGTCTAACTGTGGTGGCAACTTTAGCTAAAATTCAAACCGATTACTCAAACTGAGTAGTCGGTTTTTTTGGTATAATGAGGTAAAAAGGTAGAGGATACACCCAATGAAAAGTAATGATGAAATTTGGAATGAAGTGATCCACAGTATTAGCAAAATTGATTTTCCATCCGACAATCAAACCCTTAATGAAGCTTATCTTGCTTTCCAGTACTACTCAGAACTTGAAAGTGGCGGGCATGAGGCTTGGCTTAACTGGTGGCATGAGTATATTGAGGAAGTCGGCATTGCGACGTACATAAAAGAACTAACCCATATTTTTGAAAAAATCGGTGCCCAGGAATATGCGATTATTTTACAAAAATATGGTGCGGAAATGTGGCAGACATTTGTTGCGTTAGAGAATGGAGAAATCAACGAGGACCTTTTTTATCAAGTAATTGAAAAAGCCGACCAGGAATATTACAACCTAGAAGATAAACTCCAGCAGCTACTAGAATCTTATTTTGTAAACAATCATACGGATTTCATCAAATAAAGTGAAACTTCCATCAGTGGGGATTTTCTTCATCCCCAACTGATGGTTAGTTGAACCAATCGGGCTTTTACGGGCAGTTGATCCCCCATTTATAAGTTTTTGTTTCCCAAAAGTCTTGAAGTGAGGAGCATACTGCCCGTTAATGCTGGATAAATTAGCAAACAGCGACCATGATAGAAAATGGTTGCTGTTTTATTTTTTATTTTCTACTGAACTTTTTCCCCACCTCAAACGTATTATCTTCGGAAAAACATTTGAAAGGAACGTGATCTTCCATGACAGGACTTGAAGGTATTAACTGGGCGCTTATTGCACCGATTATCGTGATTCAATTGATTTTGATGGTGACGGCATTAATTGACCTTGCAAGAAGTGAACAAACGAATGGACCAAAAATTTTATGGGTGTTTGTCATTATTTTGGTAAGCATGCTTGGTCCGATTCTTTATTTTGTAATTGGAAGGAAGAGATAGGATGACAGAAACTCTAGTTTCAATCGAAAATTTAGTGAAACAGTTTGGGAAGGAAACAGCAGTCAATAATCTCTCCTTTGATATTAAAAAGGGAAGCTGCACAGCTCTACTTGGTCCAAATGGAGCAGGAAAAACAACAACCCTAAGGATGCTGGCAGGACTTCTTCACCCAACCTCAGGAAAAATTGCATTCGATGGCATGGAAAATGGTGACAATCGTAAATATATTGGCTACCTGCCCCAGCATCCGGTTTTTTACAATTGGATGTCGGCAACTGAATTTTTAGTCTATGTTGGTCAGCTTGCGCATTTACCAAAAAAGGAATCCCAGCAAAAAGCGGATGAATTGCTTGAATTAGTAGGAATCGCTGACGCAAAGAAAAAGAAAATTGGTGGTTTTTCGGGAGGAATGAAGCAGCGCTTAGGAATTGCACAGGCGATGATTCATGAACCAAAGCTTGTCATGCTTGATGAACCTGTATCAGCTCTTGACCCTGTTGGTCGTCGTGAAGTCATCGAGATGATGCGGGAATTGAAAAAGAAAACGACGATTCTATTCTCTACCCATGTGCTGCATGACGCAGAAGAGGTTTGTGACGATATTGTCATTATTCGTAAAGGGGAATTGGCATTAAGTGATTCGCTTGCGGGTCTACGAAAAAAGCACCAGCATGATGTGATCGTGATTGAAGCTGAAAAAGATATAACAGATTGGGCGAACGGCCTAACAGCAATAGAGTCGGTCCAAGAAGTAACCGTGGAGCGCACGACGGCAACAATTGTCGTAACACAGCTAGATGCTTCGCGAAATGCTATTTTACAAGATATCTTGATTAAAAAAATACCAGTTTCAACGTTTAAAATTGGGCAATCGTCCCTCGAGGATGTATTTATGAAGGTGGTGAAGTCATGAGGCAATGGTCAATATTGTTTAAAAAAGAATGGATCGAGATGACGAGGAATTTTAAAATCCTCTGGATTCCACTTGTCTTCATTTTACTAGGAATCATGCAACCAGTCACCTCGTATTATTTGCCGGAAATTATCAAAGCAGCGGGCGAGCTACCAGAGGGATCTACCTTTGATATTCCAGTGCCATCGCCACAAGAGGTGCTCGTGGGAACCTTTGGCCAGTATAGCCAAATCGGAATACTTGTGTTGGTGCTTGCGTTTATGGGGATTGTGGCAGCTGAGAAAATTAGTGGCGTGTCCGATATCATTCTCGTAAAACCTGTTTCGTTTGCAAATTATATTACATCAAAATGGCTCAGTATCGTTTTGATGACAATCGGTTCCTTTTTACTAGGTATCATAGCGTCTTGGTATTATACCGGCGTTTTAATTGGAGATATAGGGTTTGAAGAATTAATGAAGGGGTCGCTGGTGTATGGAACGTGGCTTGTGTTCCTTGTGACGGTCACACTTTTATTAAGCTCGCTATTTAAAAGCAATCTGTTAGTGGCGTTAATGTCGATCTTAGTAGCGATTGGGCTGTCCGCCATCACTTCCTTATTATCAAAATGGATGATGTGGAGTCCAGCAAGGCTGTCAACACATGCAAGTAGTCTTTTATTAACAGGAAGCCCGGACAAACATTTTACTCTATCATTGACAGTATCGATTCTATTAATTCTTGTCCTGCTTGTATGTGCAACCTATTTTTTTGCGAAGAAGGAAAGAGCAGCGTAATGAAACAAGGCGGGGCCAACTGGCCCAGCTTTGTTATTTAACAATGACTTCTCCTACCATGCCTTCCTTTGCATGGTATCGACATATCAGTTCATATGTACCTGGCATTTTTGGTCCCATAGTCACAATTTTTACTTGTTTTGGTTTGACTACATAATCAATTCCAAGCTTTTCTACTGTGAAGGTGTGTTCCTTAACGCCATTGTTTTTCATGACCAACACGAACGGCTTTCCATGGGGAATCGTAATGGCTTTCGGATTAAAATAATCATCGTTCAATTCGACCTCAATTTTTATTGCCTTCTCGATAGGCTGTGTCTCGGCAAATACACCAAGTGAGCCAACGACAAACAACGCAAGCACAATGCTCAAACTTGCTAACCACTTCATCTGCAATCCCTCCTTTCTTACTACTATCTTTTTCTAATTCGTAAAAATTATCACTACAAGTTGTCCTTATTAATCGTAAATCTTTTTAAAAAAATCGACTTTATCGACAATCCTTCTTAAACTTATTCTTAAAATCTACAGCCCTCGATTAAATACGAAAAAATTTTTAAAAATAGTCTCATAGTAACAGGTTTATTGTCAGAATAATGAGAACGATTTTTCAAGGAAATAGAAGGGGGGAGGTAGAATCTCTGTAATATTGGGAAAAGTCCTGTAAAAAAGATGTAGGAGGAGGGATGTTTTTTTATAAGGAAAAGGACTTACTCAATAGTATACTTAGGAGATGGTGCATAGGTCATGGGTAAAAAACAAACATTAAAAGGGTTACTCATTTTACTTGCGTTTTTATTAGTATTTTCTTCATTTGGAATGGGAGCATTTGCACAAACAAATAACGCAAAATCCTCAGCTCCCAAGCAGCTAGCAGAATTGTATGGAAGCATTAATCTTAAATCCTCAAAATCTACAAAAGTTATAGTAGAGCTTACCGAACAATCGATTGTTGAGGCAAAGCATACTGGAAAATCTCAATCAAAAGCAAATCTAGCAAAAGAGCGTCAAAAGGTAAAGGACTCAGTAAAACAAGCAGCAAAATCTAGTAAAGTGAACCGTGAGTACGATTATGTATTCTCTGGCTTTTCCGTTGAATTAAAAGCAAATGAAATCCCAGCATTGCTTTCCGTGCCTGGGGTAAAAGCAGTGTATCCTGATGTGGAATATACGGTGACGGGTGAGGAGTCCGAGCTTGTATCACCAGAAGTGTTCAGTCCACAAATGATGTACAGTGCACCTCATATTGGGGCTAATAAGGTGTGGGATGCAGGCTATACAGGTAAAGGCATTACAGTAGCTGTCATTGATACAGGTGCTGATTATACTCATCCTGATTTAGCTCATGCATTTGGGAAATATAAAGGATATGACTTTGTAGACAATGATAGTGATCCACAGGAAACTCCTAAGGGAGACCCACGTGGTGAGGAAACAGCGCACGGAACCCACGTATCTGGTACGGTTGCGGCAAATGGCCAGATTAAAGGGGTAGCTCCTGATGCAAAATTGCTAGCTTATCGTGTGCTAGGTCCTGGTGGAAGTGGTACAACTGAGAACGTTATCGCTGGTATCGAGAAGGCTGTTCAAGACGGTGCGGATGTAATGAACCTTTCATTAGGTAACTCATTAAACGACCCTGACTATGCGACAAGCACTGCGCTTGATTGGGCAATGGCAGAAGGAGTCGTTGCGGTTACTTCAAATGGTAACGCTGGATCGAAAAATTGGACAGTTGGTTCTCCTGGTACATCACGTGATGCTATTTCTGTAGGGGCTACACAGCTTCCGTTTAATGTGTATAATGCAACAATCTCTACAACTGAAGGCGTTGAATATCCTTCAGCAAAGGTTCAAGGATTCCCTAGTGATACGGAATTACTAGCGCTAAATGGAAAGGAATATGAGTTTGTACATGTCGGGTTTGGTTCACCTAAAGAGTTTGAAGGAAAAGATGTAAATGGAAAAATCGCGTTAATTAGCCGTGGAGCAGGAATTGCCTTCGTTGATAAAGCAATTGCAGCAAAAGCAGCGGGCGCTGTCGGTGCGATTATTTATAATAACGTGGCAGGTGAATTTGTGGATGTTCCAGGAATGGCAGTACCAACAATTAAGACAACGCAAGAGGATGGTAACAAGTTGATTGCTGAGCTTGAAAAAGGAAACAATAAAGTAAGCTTTACGATTACACCAGCGGGTTCAGTGGACGAAACAGTAGCTGACTTCTCATCTCGTGGACCTGTAAACTTCACATGGATGATCAAGCCTGACGTTTCTGCACCTGGTGTAAATATTACAAGTACAGTACCAACTCATGATCCTGCAAATCCACATGGTTATGCAGCATACCAAGGTACAAGTATGGCATCCCCACATGTTGCGGGTGCTGCGGCATTACTTTTACAAGCTCATCCTGATTGGAATGTAGATGACGTAAAAGCAGCATTAATGAATACTGCTGTAGAGTTAAAGGATGCGTCTGGAAAGGTATATCCACACAATACGCAAGGAGCGGGAAGTATTCGTCCGCTAGATGCAATCAATGCAAAAACACTTGCAACACCTGGAAGCCATTCATTTGGCGTGTTCTATAAGGACAAAGGAAAGCAGGTTGAAAAGCAGCATTTTACAATTAAAAATCTTTCAAATGAAAGAAAGACGTATAGCTTTGATGTTTCATTTGCTGGAAACCCAGCAGGTATTAAGGTTTCTACAAGCAATAACTTAAAAGTCAATGCGGGCCATTCACAAAAGGTAAATCTGAATGTTCAGGTGGATGCTGGAAAGCTTGAGCAGGGCTACTATGAAGGAACAATTACAATTAGTGATGGGACGAAAACATTTGATGTTCCAACCATCCTTTTTGTGAAAGAGCCTGATTATCCACGTGCTGAAGCAGCAATGGTTTCGTTTGATGACAATGGTAATTTAACTCAGGTGGGAGGCTTCTTCCCAGGTGGGGCAGAAGTAGCAGATTTCTTTGTGTATCTATCAAATGAAGATGGGGAGCCATTAGGATATATAGGTGACATTGCCTTGTATGAAAACGTTCCAGCTGGTTACCAGTATTTTGATTGGGATGGAACAGTCACACTTGCTTCAAATGGACAAAAAATCAAATTACCAAAAGGCAACTATTATAACGTGTATGTTTATGCAACATACCAAGGCCAAACAGATCTAGCAGGAACTAACTTCTTATACGAATAAGTAATAAAAAATGGTGTCAGGCAGTATTCTTGCCTTGACACCATTTTCTATAGCTTCAACCCTGTCCGACTCTTAAACCGTCTTAGTAAAATATGACTCTCTACCCTCGTAATTCCGTCCAAGCTGTAGAGCTCTTCGTTAATAAATTTTTCAAGCTTGGCGAAGTCCTCGACAAGGACGTGCATATGTAGGGTGCTTGGTCCTGTCATTTGGTAGCAGCTTGCGACACTTGGGTTGTTTGCAAGTGTTTCCGCAACCCTTACTAGTGAAGCGGGATCGCAGTCCACTTCGAAAAAAGCCGAGACCCCTTTTCCTACTTTTTCAGAATTAATCACAACGGAAAATTTTTCGATTACGCCTTTTTCAATCAGCTGATTAACGCGCTCGCGAATCGATACCCTTGAAAGACCGAGTTCTTTTCCAATATCAACGTAGGACATTCTTCCATTTATCGTTAACAGCTCAAGAATTTTTTTATCCGTTTCATCGATTTTCATTGATATCCCCACACTTCAACTTATTTTGGAATAACACATATTATCAAATTGGTCATGCTTACGATTTGTTGTATGCCGATGATTCAATTTTTCCGCGTATTTACTTATTTACTTAAAATTATAGAATATATTTTGAATTTCAATTATAATCATAATTATAATCAAAAAATTCCGTTTGTTAATCAATTTCCGAAAAATAACTAACAATTGTCAAAAATGGGGTACATAGAAGGGGGATATTTAAAATGAACTTGGATTATTTGAATTACCCGTATGCTTCGCAACGAATGGCGACTTTTGCGAAAAATGGGATGGTTGCAACATCCCAGCCATTAGCAGCCCAAGCAGGGTTGGACATTCTGAAAAAAGGCGGAAATGCAATTGATGCAGCCATTGCAACGGCTGCAACCTTAACTGTTGTAGAGCCGACCTCGAATGGAATCGGTGGGGATGCTTTTGCACTCGTATGGGTGAAGGGGGAACTTCACGGACTCAATGCCAGTGGACCGGCACCAAAAAGCATTTCAATTGATGCTGTAAAAGCAAAAGGTCATGAAGAAATGCCAACGTTTGGATTACTTCCAGTGACTGTACCGGGGGTTCCTTCCGCATGGGCAGAGCTGTCCCGACGTTTCGGTAAGCTCCCATTAACAGAAGTTTTGAAGCCAGCTATTCAATATGCTGAGGAGGGCTACCCACTATCACCTGTTCTAGCAAAATACTGGAAAGGTGCCTATAAAAGATATAAAGATACGTTTACAGCGCCGGAGTACAAGGGATGGTTTGATACCTTTGCGCCAGAAGGCCGTGCACCTGAGATTGGAGAGGTATGGAGCTCTGAAGGTCATGCGAATACCCTTCGTTCCATTGCTGAAACCAATGCAGAAAGCTTTTATAGAGGCGAGCTAGCTGATAAAATAGATGCCTTTTTTAAGGAACACGGTGGTTTCCTTTCAAAAGAAGATCTAGCAGATTACAAGCCTGAATGGGTACAGCCGATTTCGGTGAACTACCGTGGCTATGATGTGTGGGAGATTCCGCCAAACGGGCAAGGAATTGTCGCGTTGATGGCGCTTAATATGTTGAAAGGCTTTAACATCAATGAAAAAGAATCCGTTGAAACCTATCATAAGCAAATTGAAGCTATGAAACTTGCATTTTCAGATGGTAAAAAATATGTAACCGATCCTGAAAAGATGTCG
This sequence comes from Bacillus sp. JJ1566, assembly GCF_036962685.1. Lineage (NCBI taxonomy): Bacteria > Bacillati > Bacillota > Bacilli > Caryophanales > Bacillaceae > Bacillus > Bacillus sp. JJ1566. The sequence goes on from NZ_JBALOP010000028.1 coordinate 9,049, forward strand.
GTGACAGCAGCGCAGCTTTTATCGGAAGAATTTGCAGAACAAAGAAGAGGCTTGATTGGTGACGAGGCACTAACACCAGAACCGGGAACACCACCTCGTGGCGGCACAGTGTATTTAGCGGCTGCTGATTCTGAGGGTAACATGATTTCCTATATTCAGAGTAATTACATGGGCTTTGGCTCTGGAATTGTGATTCCAGGAACGGGGATTGCCCTACAAAACCGCGGGCATGATTTTTCATTAGACCCAACTCACGAAAATGCGTTAGAGCCAGGTAAAAAGACGTACCACACGATCATCCCGGGTTTCTTAACAAAGGATGGCGAAGCGGTTGGCCCATTTGGGGTTATGGGTGGATACATGCAGCCTCAGGGCCACACGCAAGTGATCATGAATACAATTGATTTCCATCTGAACCCGCAGGCGGCACTTGACTCACCAAGATGGCAATGGATTGAAGATAAAAAGGTGTTGGTGGAACCAAACTTCCCAACACATGTTGCTCAAGCACTCGCGAGACGTGGCCATCAAATTCAAGTAGCACTTGATGGAGGCAGTTTTGGTCGTGGTCAAATCATTTGGAGAGACCCGAAGACCGGTGTTCTTTCAGGTGGTACGGAAGCGAGAACAGATGGTAGTATTGCCTCTTGGTAATCGAAAGGATGTTCAAAAAGTCCGGTGAAAATGACACATTGAATTTATGCGGACATTGCTCCGAGAACATCGTGAATTACTAGGTTATGCGCTTGCGTCTGTTAGTAAATTCTTGAAGTCAATTCCTCAGCGCAAGCTGCAAGGTTGATAACTCAAGCAGTTGCCTTGTTCCGGTACTCTAAGCTGCGCCGCTTGGAATTCTCGGTCCTTTTTATCCTCCTTTTGAACACTCACTTGAAACGGAAATGAGATGATAGTATGAAGCAGCTTGATTTATTTTTAGCATTTTTACGAGTCGGGCTTTTGGGGTATGGGGGCGGCCCCTCCTCAATCCCACTCGTTCATAAAGAGGTAGTTGGCAAATACAAATGGATGGATGACGATGAATTTGCCGATGTGCTTGCCCTCGGAAACACTTTACCCGGTCCGATTGCTACAAAAATGGCCGGCTATATTGGCTACCGCGTTGCCGGTGTGTTAGGGATGATTAATGCTGTGTTAGCAACAATCGTTCCCACGATTTTTATGATGATTATCCTGTTAACCTTTCTATCTTCTATTAAAGATCAGCCATGGGTGCAAGGGATGACAAAGGCTGTTGTACCGGTGGTTTGTGTCATGCTTGCAACCTTAACATGGGATTTCTTTAAAAAGTCAAAGGACTCGTTAGGCTGGAAGTTTGCAGCAGGAATCATCGTCGTGAGCTTTTTATTGATGGAGTTTGTGGGCGTTCATCCTGGAATCATCATTGGGGTTCTGTTAGTCGCCGCAATCGTCAAGAAAGACAAAGCTCCTGAGGTTGAAGAAAAGATAGAAAAGGGTGTTGGCATGTGATTTATTGGCAAATTTTCTTAGCCTTTTTTATACCAGGAATTGTTGGGTATGGTGGCGGTCCTGCTTCAATTCCACTCGTTGAAAATGAAGTCGTGGGACGCTACGGCTGGTTAAGCGTTTCGGAATTCAGTGAGGTGCTCGCTCTCGGAAATTCACTGCCAGGCCCAATTGCAACAAAAATGGCTGGCTATATTGGGTATGATGTAGCAGGAATTCCAGGTGCACTCGTTGGCATCTTTGCAACCGTGGCACCCTCTTTAATTTTGATGGTGGTCTTGTTAGGCTTTTTATACAAACATAAGGATTCCCCAAAGGTAAAACGGATGTCCAACTATGTGCGTCCAGCAATTGCTGTTTTACTCGGAATAATGACGATTAGCTTTTTCACAACTTCCTACGCGGATGCTGGTTTGTTACAAACCATTATGATCATTGTGGTTAGCTTTGTATTAATGGAAAAGCTGAAGGTCCATCCAGCCTATGTGATTATTGGAGCACTAGGATACGGAGCGTTTTTCTTAGCATAAAGAGGTGTAAACAATGAAAAAACTATTACTTACTGGGTTTGTCCCCTTTTTAGATAATCCAATCAACCCAACCGAGGAAATCGTCAACGTCTTGGCGGGGCAAACAATCGGTGGATATGAAATTGTAGGAAAGATTCTGCCGGTTGATTTTGCAGAATCAGCTAAACAATGTATCGAACATATCAATGAAGTAAAGCCAGATGTAGTGATTTCGTTAGGGCTTGCAGCAGGCAGAAATAAAATCACACCTGAGCGGATTGCAATCAACTGTCGCGATGGGGCTGCAGACAACAGTGGCGTGAAATTACAGGATGCGCCAATCGAAGAGGACGGACCAGCAGGTTATTTTTCGACCTTGCCAATTCGAGCATTTGTTGATGCTTCGGTTGAAAAAGGATACCCAGCAGTAATCTCAAACACTGCAGGGACGTATCTTTGCAATAATGTGATGTATTCAGTTTTGCATAAAATTGAGATGGAACAGCTCCCAATGCGCGCGGGATTTATTCATATTCCAGCATCACATGAGCTTGCACTGAAGAAAAATGGCATTCCAAGCTGGTCGTTAGCGGATCTAACAGAGTCAATTCGCGCGATGCTTGAGGTGTTTGGAGAGTAGGTTTTGGATTTACGGCTGATATTTTTAGGGTATAGCTAATAACCTAAATTTACGGCTAATAAATCGAAAATACGGCTACTATTTAAAATTTACGGCCAATACCCATTTGAATACAAGAAAAATAATTGAAAACACTAAGAGGAAGCCGATTTTAGGCTTCCTCTTTTTATATAGAAAGGATATTCAAAATGAAGCAATTCCACATTTTTTATGCGTTTTTCAAAGTAGGCTTGTTTGGGTATGGTGGCGGGCCATCGTCAATTCCGCTTGTCCATAAGGAAGCCGTTGAGCGATACAAATGGTTAACAGACGATGACTTTGGTGATATCTTAGCACTTGGAAATACGTTACCTGGACCTATCACGACAAAAATGGCCGGCTATATTGGGTATCGGGTCGGCGGCTGGCTTGGCATGATCAATGCAGTATTGGCAACCTCTGTCCCGACAATCCTTTTAATGATTGTATTACTTACCTCATTAGCCTCTTTTAAAAATCTTGACTGGGTACAGGGAATGACAAAAGCGGTGCTTGCCGTCGTTGGGGTCATGCTAGCATCGTTAACATGGGAATTTTTTATAAATGCCAAAAAAGGTCTTGGCTGGACGAAAGCCATTTTACTTGGACTACTCAGTGTCTTGGTGTTAGATGTACTCGGAGTACATCCAGGCATTTTAGTTGGCGGCTTGCTGGTCCTTGCCTTGTTGAAAAAGGACAAGCAGAAGGAGGAACAACTATGATCTACGTGCAGCTGTTTATTGCTTTTTTTATTCCGGGGATTCTAGGCTATGGCGGCGGTCCTGCGTCGATTCCGCTGGTTGAAAATGAAGTGGTCCATCGCTTTAACTGGCTTTCGGTTCATGAGTTTAGTGAAGTCATTGCGATTGGAAACGCGTTGCCAGGCCCGATTGCAACAAAGATGGCTGGGTATATCGGGTTTCAACAGGCAGGTCTGCTGGGCGCAGTGGTGGCTATCTTTGCAACAGTAGCCCCATCCTTGATTTTAATGATTAGCTTGCTTAGCATTTTGAAAAGGTTCAAGCATTCCCCAAAAGTAAAGCGAATGACGAACTATATCCGACCGACGATAGCAGTTCTTTTGGGCGCAATGGCATACCGCTTTTTTGAGGAGTCATATGTGGATGCCGGGTTGGTGCACACGATTATTTTAGTAGGATTGAGTTTTTTGCTGCTTGAAAAATGGAAGGTCCACCCCGCGTATGTGATTGTCGGATCTCTCGTATATGGTGCCGTGTTGTTATAATCCTATGGCCCAATTGACAAATTCATCTGATGAAAACGCCCTACTGTAACGAGAGATAACTGTAGGGTTTTTTTGACTTTTCGAAGCCCTCAAAACGACCAATTAATCCCCTAAATTTCCCCAAAATATTTTCTTGACGAGCCCTGGAAATAAATTGATAATATAAATGTTAGTAATTTTCGTAATATTATAAAATGTCCATCGTACATATATAAATGTATTCGTTCGATTTATTAAATTGTTGGCAACGCTTACATAACAAGGAGTGTTTATATATGGTCTTATATTTGATGCTATTTATTGTTGGATTTAGCCTTTTTATGGCGTTTAAGCGAAAGCGCCCACTCTTTTTACTTCTGCCCTTTGCATCCATCTTTGCGTATTTTGTCATCGAAATCATCCGTTTTCCAGCACCGCTAGGGGAAACGATTCGGTTTATTTTTAACCTAGGATAATAAACATTGTATCTTGAAGGAGGTGATACAAAAGACAAGACGCTTAACCGAAAGGCCACAAGGATTCTATTTTTTATGGAGGTGCTAGTAGTTGAAAAAAGTTGATAAGAAGATTGCTGATGGATACTTTAGGGAGAAAACGAGAAATATTATTATCTATCTTATTATCGGATTTCTTGTTTCATTTGGAGTGGTCCTGTTCGCAAAGCCACTTTCTACATTTTCGGTAAACGGATTGCCATTCCATTATTTCATGGGGGCACAGGGGGCAGTTGTCACCTTTATTATTATTCTTTTTGTAAATGCGAAGGTAAGCGACAAAATTGACCAAAAATACGGAATCGATGAAGAGAAGAACGAACAAATTAGCTCTGGAAAAGTGCTTGATCATTAATACTCTATCCTACCAATTAATCATACTCTTATTCTTTTAACCTACGTAACAGACATAACCCCTACTTCTAAGACGTTTCTTGATGAAAAAGTGAGTCTCAAACTCAGTAAGGATCATCCCACACTTCATTCTTAAAACTTACACAAGCTATACAAATGGATATAAAAAGAGGCTGTATATCCAACTAAATAGTAGTACCTATATTTGAACCCAAAGGGGGAGGAAATTTGGATACACAATTTCTGGTCTCATTATTAATTATTTTAGCGTCGTTTGGGCTTTATATTGGTATCGCCATTTTCAACCGGGTAAGCGCGACGTCAGATTTTTATGTAGCAGGACGCGGCGTTCCACCTATTTATAACGGGATGGCAATTGGAGCGGACTGGATGAGTGCGGCGTCGTTCATCGGGATGGCGGGAACAATCATGGCTCTTGGATATGGCGGACTTGCCTATATCATGGGATGGACAGGTGGCTATTTACTATTAACTTTCCTCCTTGCGCCACAGCTTCGAAAATATGGCCGATACACAGTACCTGAGTTTATCGGGGACCGCTTTGATAGCCATACAGCTCGTATCGTTGCGGCAATATGTACCATCATTATTTCATTTACGTACTCTATTGGTCAGTTATCTGGTTCAGGAGTTGTAATCGGGCGTCTTTTTGAAATTGATGCTTCAATTGGAACAATGATCGGGGTTGTGTTAATCGCATTCTACGCCGCAATGGGGGGAATGAAAGGAATCACGTGGACTCAGGTTGCGCAATACATTGTGTTGATTGTCGCATACTTGATTCCGGTTATTTTTATCTCTTTACAACTAACAAGCAATCCATTACCATGGTTGTCATATGGAAAAGTTGTCGAAGAAATTGGAGAGCTTGATCGTCAGCTTGGCTTCACAGAATACTTTGCACCGTTTGCAACAGGTTCTGAGTGGCAGTTTTTAGCGTTAATGTTCACCTTAATGTGTGGTACGGCTGGTTTGCCTCACGTTATTGTGCGTTTCTACACGGTTTCTACAATGAAGGCAGCGCGTTGGTCGGGTGCATGGGCGCTTTTATTCATTGGATTATTATACCTATCGGCTCCTGCATATGCAGCATTTTCACGTTTCATTCTTATGACTCAAGTGGCTGGCCAAAAAATGGCGGATCTTCCTCTTTGGACGCAAAGCTGGATTGATACGGGTCTATTAAAGCTTGCGGACGCAAATGGTGACGGAATTTTACAATGGCAGGAAATGACGATCGCAAATGACATTGTCGTTATGGCAACACCAGAAATTGCAAACCTCGGTGTATTTGTTATCGGGCTAGTGGCTGCTGGGGCGATGGCGGCCGCATTATCTACTGCTGGTGGATTAATGATTGCACTTTCTTCATCCTTTGCTCATGATATTTACTACCGTGTCTTAAAGCCAGAGGCATCGGAAAAAAATCGCTTGAATGTTGCGCGTTGGTCAATTGCGATTGCAACATTAATTGCTGGAATAGTTGCATTAAACCCTCCTGGAGCGATTACACAAATCGTCGCATGGGCCTTTGCGATTGCATCCAGTACATTCTTCCCTGCACTCGTACTTGGAGTCTGGTGGAAGCGGTCAAATGCGAAGGGTGTTATCTCAGGGATGCTTATCGGATTGGTCGTCGTGCTATCGTATATTTTTGCAGCGAAATACGGTGGCTTCACAGTCCTTGGCATCATCGATACAGGAGCAGGAATCTTTGGGGCAACAGCTGGTTTCTTAGGAAACATCATTGTTTCTCTCATGACCGAAGCTCCTTCTCAGGCAAAGCAAGACGAGGTAGTCGATATGCGCTATCCAGAGCAAATGGTCTACAAGGATGGCGAGGTTTGGCTGAAAGACGAGGCATAATATAAGGCATGCCTCACAGATAAAAAATTTCCGACGGTTCTACGGGGTAACCCGTAGAACCGTTTTAAAAGAGGGAAAAAACATGGAACAGCTCTATGAAATGGTGAAGGAACATCCCTTTTTTCAGGGATTGCCTCGAGAAGAAACACTGGAGCTTCTGTCATTCTGTCAGCAAAAATCCTTTATGCAATCAGATCCATTGTTTCATGCCAATGAGCAGCGGGAGGGGATACTTCTGCTGCTTTCTGGCGTTGCAGAAGTCTTTGTTGGGCCTAGTGAAAATCGAGAGGTCCTCGAAATTTTAAAGCCTGGAGAATTAATCGGGTTATCGAGCATCGCGGACTTAATTGGGGGCGAACAGCGTGACCTGGAATACCGAGTCGGTGTTATGGCAACAGAGCCTGGACAATGCTTATTAATCCCCAACCGTGTCACCCGAATACGCCTGCACGACCCAAACTTCCACCACTATCTTTTTACACAACTCGCGTTTCGCCTCAAAGAAATTTATAGCACATTAGCCGAGCAGGTGACAATTACAAGAAAGGCAAAAGAAAATGGTTCCCTCGTTCGAAGGGTTCAGGATATTATGACAAAGTCACTCATCGCAGTAGATCCAAGCACTGTTTGCAGTACTGTTGCACAACAAATGACGGAGCACCGAACGAGTTCTGTTCTTGTTGTTGAAAAGAAAAAGCTGCTTGGAATTATTACTGAGCGTGACCTTGTCTCACGAGTCATTTATGAAAGGAAAAATGGAAAGACAAACGCGTCCGATTTTATGACGAAAAGCCCCATTACGATTTCGAAATACGCTTATTGTTATGAGGCCCTATCAACCTTCATTTTACATGGTGTAAAGCATTTGCCTGTCGTTGATGAAAATGAAGTTGTAGGAATTATTACAATATCAGATGTCCTAAGGCAAAATACGGACAGCATGATGAGAACAATTAAGACGATTGAAATGGCAACACTCGATACTCTGCCATCTGTAAAAATAGCCATTTATGATGTCGTCGATACGCTATTAACCGACGATGTTCCGATTTTTAAAGTATTAGATAGTGTGACAAAACTTTATGACCGTCTTGTGAAACGATGTATTGAGATGGCAATTGAAGAACTTTCAAAAAGAGAAGAGTTGCTCCCGCCTCCTAGGTTTTGTTTTTACCAGATGGGCAGCGCTGGGCGTGAAGAGCAGTTTTTGTTAACTGATCAGGACCACTTCCTCGTTTACGAAAATAATACACCAGAGGTAACAAGCTATTTTTCCAAATTAGGAACAGAGATTGTTCAGTTGCTTGAAAAAGCTGGGTATGCGCGTTGTCTGGGGGATATGATGGCGAGTAACCCCATGTGGCGCGGATCACTGAAAACATGGATGGGTCGGGTTCAAACCTGGATTAGTCAGGCGACAAATCAAAATATGTTGCTTGCACAGAACTTTTTTTCCTACCGCTTTTTATATGGGGACGAGGAGCTCCATCAAGAAATTGAAAGACGGCTACTTGAAAAAATGAAGCATGCCAAAATCTTTTTTTACCGCCTCCATGAGCAGGAGCATCAAATACCTTCATTGGATCAACCAATTCGTGCTCTATTTAAATTAGATCGAAAGCAATTAGATATTAAAAAGGAAATCTTATTTCCCTACCACCATTGTTTGCAAATCTTATCTTTGGAATATGGCATTATCTCAGGAACGCCATTTCAGCGGATTGATAGATTAGTAGAGAAGAAAGTGTTTAGTGAAAGCTTTGGGAAGGATGTTAAGGCTGCTGTTTCAGATGTAATGCTGATTTATGTGAAGCAAAGATGGCGTCAATATCAAAATCAGGAGAAGCTTACATCAATCCTTCATTTTTCACATTTAACAACGAAGGAAAAGGAAGAACTCATTTTAAGTGTAAAAATTTTAAAGGAGATTCAAACTCTAGTAAATGCCCACTTTCAAATATGAGAGGAGCCCAAATTTTGATATTTGGTAGAAAGCCGCTTTGCGGGCAAATTCATAAGGAAATCCCATTATCGACCCCGATTGATGAGGTTTCATTTACGGTTTTTGATACAGAGACAACCGGATTTCAGGTGGCAACTGTGGATCGCTTAATTGAAATGGCAGCTGTTCAAGTTGAAGGATTGAAGGTTTGTGAGGAAGTACAATTTCATACATTTATTAACCCAAACCGACAAATTTCTCAGGAAATAATCGAATTGACAGGTATAACGGATGATAAAGTCGAAAACGCGCCGACATCGATTGAAGGGATTACAAGGTTATTTAAGTTCATAAAAGAAAACAACAGCAACTGCCTTGTCGGCCATTATGTGTTATTTGATATTGTTACCTTAAAAAGTGAACTGAAACGTGAAAAATACAGCCTTGGGAGGATGCCGACAATTGATACGTTGGATGTCATTGGCTATCTCTCACCGTCTTATGATATGCGCGATCTACACAGATACGCACAGAACTTCGGAACAAGATTATATGAACGACATACGGCCACCGGTGACGCCCTGACAACTGCTTATCTATTTGTTGAGCTCCTGTATCATTTTAAAGCTCGAGGAAAACGAACCTGGGGTGATTTACTCCAAGCAACCGAAAACCAAAGTAGGATTTTCTAAAGGAACACGGGTTGTCCGAGAAACAAAACGGCATGTCCTAGCTGGAAAAACAAGCGATTTTTAAAAATATTTTGATAAAAGCCTTGTCCCTCTTGACTTTTATAGCATAATCCCTCAACCAAGCTAATAAAATGTTACAAACCTAACAAAGAGAGTGTTTGAGGTGAGGGGGCGTATACCGTCTTCAAAGATCCAGCAATTCATATGAGAATACAATCCAAACTAATGACTTCTTCATTGAAGCAAGAACGCGTCTCATTTCACACTTCTCACATCCACATAGGGAGGGCGAGTAGTGTGCACGATTACATCAAAGAACGAACTATCAAGATTGGAAAGTATATCGTGGAGACAAGAAAAACAGTTCGCGTCATTGCGAAGGAATTTGGAGTTTCCAAAAGTACTGTCCATAAAGATTTAACTGAAAGGCTACCTGAAATCAATCCCGAACTAGCAAATGAAGTAAAAGAAATCCTTGATTACCATAAATCAATAAGGCATTTACGGGGTGGAGAAGCGACTAAGCTCAAGTATAAGAAAGAAGAGGAGTTACAAGAAGAGCCTGTGAAATAACATGCGTGGGGCTTTCCTCCTAATTTTTACGACATTTTCCTACAAAAAATTTACAAAATGTCTATTTAAAATGTTAAATTGTGATAGAATATATAATTAGGAAAATAATGTGCATTTGTGTTTAAATGCAAGGAGGAAAGTTACCCAAATGTTAGCTAGGGATATCGGTATCGATCTAGGAACTGCGAACGTACTTATACATGTAAAAGGTAAAGGAATTGTATTGAACGAGCCATCAGTTGTGGCATTAGATAGAAACACAGGCAAGGTTTTAGCTGTTGGTGAAGAAGCAAGACGAATGGTGGGTCGTACACCTGGAAATATTGTGGCGATTCGACCATTAAAAGACGGAGTGATTGCTGATTTTGATGTAACAGAAGCAATGCTCAAGCATTTTATCAACAAGTTAAATGTAAAAGGATTTCTTTCAAAACCAAGAATTCTGATTTGCTGCCCAACAAACATTACCTCTGTTGAGCAAAAAGCAATCAAGGAAGCTGCTGAAAAAAGCGGCGGAAAGAAAATCTATCTTGAAGAAGAACCAAAAGTGGCTGCGATTGGTGCGGGAATGGACATCTTCCAACCAAGCGGAAACATGGTCGTAGATATTGGCGGTGGTACTACAGATGTTGCTGTCTTATCAATGGGCGATATCGTCACCGCCTCTTCAATTAAAATGGCTGGAGACACATTTGATGCGGAAATCTTAAGCTATATTAAGCGTGAGTACAAGCTTCTAATTGGGGAAAGAACAGCTGAAAACATTAAAATTCAAGTTGCGACTGTTTTCCCAGATTCACGTCATGAGGAAATCGATATTCGTGGACGGGACATGGTAACAGGTTTACCACGTACACTGACAATCAAGTCTGAGGAAATCGAAAAAGCACTTCGTGAACCGGTTTCTGCAATTGTACAAGCTGCAAAAAGTGTTCTTGAACGAACACCACCTGAGCTTTCTGCGGACATCATCGACCGTGGTGTAATTTTAACAGGCGGTGGCGCTTTACTTCACGGTGTGGATCAGCTTTTAGCAGAAGAATTACGTGTTCCTGTGTTAATTGCTGAAGACCCAATGGAGTGTGTAGCGATCGGAACAGGCATCATGCTTGAAAACTTGGACAAGCTACCACGCAGAAAACTAGTCTAAATACGTAATAGAGGACCTTTCCGAAATGGCAGGTCCTTTCCCACTTTTTTTATTGTCTGGCTCCAGCGCCTAGCCCCTCTAGGTCATAAGCCAATCCGTCAAGAAGGATAAAAGGCATCCTTCATGCCGGCTTTTCTTATGAGAGTCGGACTTGCACAGGAAGTGCTGACATCGACGTTTGCCACAGGACGTGGCAGTAGTTAGTCGATGTTCCTCTTCCAAGGCGCTTGCGCTTTTCTATCGTGTGGCTATATTTTACAGATGAAGAAATAGGGATTTCCTACTATAATTAAAACTAAGTATGTGCTTGGAAAAATGAGGTGAGTTCATGTTACGTGGATTTTATTCTGCAGCAGCTGGAATGTTTGCTCAGCAGCGTCGGACCGAAATGCTAACGAACAATATTGCAAATGCCAATACACCTGGCTATAAAGTGGACCAAGGCTCTTTACGTGCATTTCCAGAAATGCTCATGCAACGTCTTGAAGGTGTACAAAGCCCTGCTAAAAATGGTGGCAGCCTTCGGACAGCAAGCAGGATCGGTGGCCTTAACACAGGTGTGTACATGCAGGAAATGATTCCGCTGTTCAAGCAAGGAGATATCCGCGAAACAGGGCTTCGGGCAGATGTGGCGTTGGTGAATGGGAACCTGCCAATCAATGCAGAAACGAATAAACCGGGTTCTGTGTTTTTTACCGTTCAAAATGCAAACGGTGATGTACGCTATACAAGAAATGGAAACTTCACCGTTGACCCTGCAGGTTTTTTAACGACAAACGAAGGCTTTTATGTGCTTGATGAAAACGGAAATCGAATTGCACTTGAGAATGATCAGTTTGACGTGTCAGCCGATGGAAGCATAATCGTTAACGGACAAACTCAGTCGCGTCTAGGTATTGCTTTTTCAGAAAATCCATTGAACCTGATAAAAGAAGGAAATGGATTGTACCGCACAAATGACGGTGAAGTGTTGCCAAACGCTGGAGCAAATCCAGAAGTGTCTTATTCTTTAAAACAAGGATTCCTTGAAGGCTCAAATGTGGATGTGAGTCAGGCGATGACAGAAATGATGACCGCATACCGTACATTCGAAGCCAACCAAAAGGTGCTTCAAGCATATGACAAGAGCATGGACAAAGCGGTTAACGAGATTGGAAGATTATAAGAAAAGCGCAAGGTGCGCCCCAATTCCGGTGCGTCTTAAGCTAGACATAAAGAAAACAAGGGAGGCCTTTTGAATGCGTTCGATGATTACGGCGACAAATACGATGAGTCAGCTGCAAAAGCAGCTTGATACAATTGGGCATAATCTAGCTAATATTGATACGACCGGGTATAAAAAGCGCCAGGTCAACTTTAGTGAGCTTTTATCCCAACAATTCAATAATCAACCTGTAACCGCGCAAGAGCAGGGCCGCGTGACTCCTAATGGAATACGCGTAGGCGTTGGTGCTCGGCTTGGCCATACAAATATGATGATGACTCAAGGTTCCATCAAAACAACAGATCGTGAGCTAGATATCGCGTTTACAAAGGAAAATCAGTTTTTACAAGTGTTAGTGGATGAAGATGGTGTCCAGGTCCCTCGTTTTACAAAGGATGGTGCCCTTTATTTGTCTCCTGCAAATGATGGAACAAATCGTGTTTCCCTCGTGACAAGTGGCGGTCATCCTGTTTTAGACCAAGATGGAGAGCCAATTGTGTTTGTTGACAATTTTAAAGAAATTAAAATCTCAACAAACGGCGAGTTAACGGTCGTTCCCGAGGCAGGCGTACCTCAAACATTTAATCTGTCAGTCGTGCAAATAAATAAGCCACAGCTCCTTCAAGCAATGGGACAAAACCAATTTGCATTACCTGACTTGGCGCAGCTTGGAATCGCGGCGGATGATGTATTCGTTTCACTTCAAGGTGCTTTACGTGAACAAGTTAGCATGCAACAAGGCGCACTTGAACAATCAAACGTTGATTTGACAACTGAAATGTCTGACCTGCTGCTGACCCAACGCTCATATCAATTTAATGCAAAATCAATCTCGATTTCGGACCAGATGATGGGACTTGTAAACGGAATTAGATAAGTGATAAAAATAAAAATCTACGTAGATACTATAAAGTAAGGTAGGTAATCGGTGAAACTCGGAACAACCTAAAGATAAGGGGTAATCTCAGTGACAAGTGAACTTAACAATACACAAGTAAAATCACGCGAAGACTTTCGAAAGGCGCGTGACGAAGAAAAGAATACGGGAAAAGAGCCGAAAAAGAAGCGTGAAGGAAAGCTTCGAATTCGTTTAATTCCGATTTGGATACGACTTTTGCTCGTTGTAGTTCTTTTTGCAGCCAGCGTCATGATTGGTTTGGTTGTAGGTTACGGAGTCATTGGAGATGGTGATCCGAGCGATGCCTTGAAAAAAGAAACATGGCAGCATATTGTAGACCTTGTCAATAAAGATGCTGAAAAATAGAAGAGGGCGTATGCCTTCTTTTTTCATTCGGGGAAATTTACTCTTTCCCGAATACTTGTATTATAATAAGCTTTATACGCTAACTTTATTCAGTAGAAGTCATTAACTTCTACTGAATAAAGGAGAGGCTCCGGCGGAGACATGCGATTTTCAAAGGAAGTTTTTCGAGCATAAGATCAAAGACTAAAAACGCCACGTCCTGTGGCAACGTCTTTGTGACCCACGTCGTATGGGCCTAAAAAATCTGTGCGCAAAATACGCCAAGGCGCATTTGATTGTATACATAGAGGAGGAAATTAAAAATTATGTACGATATCAATGAAATAAAGGAAATTATCCCACATCGCTATCCATTTTTATTAGTCGATCGAATTCTTGAATTGGAAGAGGGAAAACGTGCACTTGGTATTAAAAATGTAACGGCAAACGAGGAGTTTTTCAACGGACATTTCCCTGGATATCCTGTAATGCCAGGTGTGTTAATCGTAGAAGCATTAGCTCAGGTTGGCGCAGTGGCGATGCTTAAAAAAGAAGAAAACAAGGGCAGACTTGCATTCTTTGCGGGAATTGACAATTGCCGTTTTAAAAAGCAGGTAGTCCCTGGTGACCAGCTTCGTCTTGAAGTGGAAATCACTCGTCTTCGCGGATCGATTGGTAAAGGAAAAGCTGTTGCTACTGTGGACGGCGAGCTTGTTTGCGAAACAGAAATCATGTTTGCCTTAGGGGATAAAACAGAATAAGCGTAGTTTAGTCAACCCGGATGGAATAAACCATCTGGGTTTTTTATTCTTTTTTGATGAATTTGTAATTTCTTTGATACATTTTTAAACTTCGGGGAAAGCTAACAACAGACCAAGTAGGTCAATCCAATACTTAGAAGAAAGCTGAAAGGAGAATATGCAATGAACAACAAATGGTTCTTAAAGCTAATGGGGTCACTCCTTGCCGTGTTTTTAATTACAGGCTGTAACACTGATGACCAAAATCCACCTCCAGAGAATGATGGACTTGAAACACCTGGTGAGGATTTCAATAATGACGTGAATAATAACAACAACATGGATAATAATGTGACTCCAGAGGAAGATGTCGTCCCTAACAACAACGGTCTCAACAAAGGAGACCAAGACGTCGTTGAAGATGAGAATAATGATGGAGATCTTGATATCAACAATGACGATGATGACCGTAATGGTAACATGAATGGGACAAATCCTACTGGAACTGGTGGAGTTAATGGTACAGGAACCGGTGGTACAGGCACTGGAGGAAAATAAGAATCAAATATAGAAAAGGCAGGATGATGTTGTCCTGCCTTTTTAATTTTGTACTGGCTTTTTCTTTTCTTGAAGGCGGTTTTTGAATTCAGTAAGTAGGCCTTCCCCTTGTAAGCCTTGTTGAATAAGGTCGGTCAAAACAATCTCGGCCATATTGAGTCGACTTGGAACTAAATTTCCCTCAAGGAGGACACTCACGCTATTCTCCATTTCCTTGATGATCTTCACTTCACCCATTAAAGAGGCAGGGTCATTTGATTTTTGGGAAATTGTGACTTGGAGATTCAGCTTTGCCTCGTCTTGTTTGGCTTTTTCGAATATTGTTTTATACGATTTATCAATAAAAGCTTCTACAATCCAACTGTTTTCTCCATCCTCTTGATTGATGATCAATCCATCAATCAACGGTATTTCCTCAATACGGCTTGGCTGTTCCTTCTGGTGAAGAACCACTAGTGATACCAATCTAAACGTTTTCAAATCCCTGCCCCCCCTATATTCCGTTCGTACTATAATGATAGTTAAATTATAACATATTTTGTATATTATATGGATTAGACGTGGAAATGAACCGGAATTTCTACTGTGAAAAAAATTGTAGAAATATAGATAATTATTGGTTTTGGTAAGACCTTCTGTAAGAAAGTTGAAAACAATGCAGATAATTTCCATTTTTATAGAAAAAATCCCTGAGATAATTAAATTTTCCTAATTTTACCTATGTCGAATCGTGAAGTATGATAGCCTTGTTAGATTTAACTAAGGAGGTAAGATTCATGATTAATCAAGTAATTTTGGTAGGAAGGCTGACCCGTGATCCTGATTTGCGGTACACCCAGGAAGGAAAAGCGATAGCACATGTGACACTTGCAGTTAGCCGGAATTTTAAGAATGCAGGTGGTGAAATTGACACCGATTTTGTGAACTGCACGCTTTGGCGAAAAACAGCTGAAAATACAGCAAACTTTTGTAAAAAGGGTTCTATTCTAGGTGTCACCGGACGAATCCAAACACGTAACTATCAAAACAATGAGGGAAAAAGGGTCTATGTGACTGAAGTGTTGGCAGACTCAGTAAAATTCCTCGGTGGGAAGCCAAGGGAACTCGTTGAAAATTAAGGTTCTTGGATGTTTTGAACTAGGGAGGAAACGATTATGAACGATGATGAGATCAAAACGATTAATGAAAAGTTAAATAAGCTTGCGATGGGAATTGCTTTGCATCTGGAAACGTTACAAGGCCAAATTGGTGATAGAATGGATCAGATTGATAGAACCTACAATGAACGGCTTTTGCAAGTCAATCAAATTTTAGAAGGGAAGCGCTTATAATATGAAACCTGTAAAAAAGAGATTTAGAATATGAAAAATTTTCACAAACCCACTATCCATGTACCTCGCAACAAGAAGCCTCGGTCGTCTTTTCAAAAATGATTCCTCTAGAGATAGATGGATACTTCGGTAATTCCTCATTTTTTGCCAATCATGGTCTCAACATGGTTGGCTTTTTTCTTATTCATATAATAGAACGTTTGTTCCTTAATGTCAATGTGTTGGATAAACTTTTATTTTAGCGTTGACAACAAAAGTGTATTAATCATATAATACATAGTGTATTAACCAATTGGTACACGATGTATTTTTTTATTATGACTGTATGGTGTGATTAATACAGTTTTTTTATAAGTGGTGTATTAACCCCTTGATACAGGGAGACGAATTTATAGGAGTTGGGTCTATGGATGTCAAGTTTAATAATCGGGATCCTGTGTACGTGCAAGTTATTCAGTATTTTAAGGAGCAAATTGCAAAAGGCTTTTTTGAACCAGGACAGGAGATTCCGTCAAGAAGAGAGTTAGCGAATCGGTTGAAAATAAATCCGAATACGGCGCAGCGGGCGTATAAAGAAATGGAGGAACAAGGATTGATTTTTACGGAAGGCAATTTACCTAGTCGAATAACGAAGGATGAAGAGGTATTGAAAATGGTTCGCGAGGAATTAATTTTGGATGCAGTTTCTACATTTATTCAATCAGTTCGGTCGATTAACGTGCCATTAAAAGAGGTAATGAATTTAGTTGAAAAAGAGTACGAAAAAGAATAGGGGGGATTTTGGTGATTGAAGTAAAAGAAGTAACGAAGAAGTTTGGCAGAAAGACTGTCCTAAAAGGAGTCTCATTTACGGCTGAAAAAGGGAAGATTACTTGCTTGATTGGGATTAATGGTGTAGGAAAAACGACCGTCATGAAGGCGATTATGAACTTAACTCCGATTAATGGTGGAGAAATACTAATTAATGGAGAAAAAATTCATAAAGGCAGCTATGAAAAAATTACGTTTATCCCAGACACGATTACGATGCTGCCACAAATGAAAATAAAAGAAGCCTTCACATTTATGGAAGATTTCTATGACAGCTGGAATCAAAAGCGTGCGGATGAGCTTCTTGAGTTTTTTAGACTAAAAGAAACTGATCGCATTTCCGAGCTGTCTAAGGGAAATACGGCAAAGGTGAACCTAATCCTTGGACTCGCTTTGGATGTCGATTATGTCCTCATGGATGAGCCTTTTTCGGGGATTGATATTTTTAGTCGTGAACAAATTGCCGAGGTATTTACAAGTCATTTAATTGAGGACCGTAGCGTGATCATCACAACCCACGAAATCAATGATATCGAACATTTAATTGATAAAGTTGTTTTGCTTGATGATGGTGTCGTGTTAAAAGAATTCGATACCGAAGAGGTTAGGGAGAATGAAGGCAAATCAGTGATTGATGTAATGAGAGAGGTGTATCGTGGATGAATCGATATTTAAAATTAGTGAATTTCGAGTTTACTCGTTTTTGGAAACTGTATCTTGTCTTGGTTGGAATCACAGTTTTTTTTCAAGTAGTTGGTCTTATCGTTGAATCACAATTATATCTGGGTCGAGCAAACAAAGCGATTTATGAGGATTTAGTATCGGTGAGTGATTTTATCTCACAATATGGGAAGATGTCCTTCTTTCATTTTGCTTCAACTGGTTGGTTTATCGGAACAATGATGTTTTGTGGAGCTACATTACTCATTTATGTTTTCTTTATTTGGTATCGCGATTGGCTTGGGAAGAACACGTTTAGTTATCGCTTGCTTGTGTTGCCAACGGCAAGGTTGAATATTTACTTGGCGAAAGCGACAACGATTTTACTGTTTGTTTTAGGGTTACTTGCCTTGCAGTTACTATTAATACCTTTAGAAAGTAAAGTGTTACAGTGGATGGTTCCGAACGAGTTTCGTCATGATTTAACATTGGAGGAAATTACGAATCTTTATTACTTAGAAGTCCTCTATCCAAATTCAATTATGGATTTTATCCTTTATTATGGGACTGGAATGGCAGCAGTGTGTGTGGTTTTTACAGCTATTTTGTTTGAACGTTCATATCGATTAAAAGGGATTTTTCTTGGGATTCTCTATGTTGCTGTATCGATTTTCGTCTTTTTTGCTCCAATATTTATCAATGAATTCATGATAGGTAATTATTTATTTGCAAATGAACTGTTTTACACGGTAGTTGGAACAGGATTACTTACATGGGCTGGAGCCATTTGGATTGGTAATTATCTATTGAATAAAAAAATCAGGGTTTGATAGGAGGTACACGAGTGAAACGATATTGGAAAATCCTTACGCTTTGTTTCATCACGGTTCTCGTGCTTGGAACGTTTTATATACAAACTAGTTTAGCCGCTGAAGACATTCGCTTTGAATTGGAA
This sequence comes from Bacillus sp. JJ1566, assembly GCF_036962685.1. Taxonomy (NCBI): domain Bacteria; kingdom Bacillati; phylum Bacillota; class Bacilli; order Caryophanales; family Bacillaceae; genus Bacillus; species Bacillus sp. JJ1566. The sequence goes on from NZ_JBALOP010000028.1 coordinate 27,540, forward strand.
AAAGTAAGTGGCGACGAGAATGAAGTGAAAAATCTAAAAATGAATGTCTCATATGCAGTGGAAGACTTGCATCAAAGCTTTATTATTTCTGAAAAGGAAGCAATCAATTTAAATAATCAGTCGGTTTTCAAACAATTGACTAACCTCAATACGTGGACTTCTCTTTATCCATTAGTTGAGAACCATAAACAATTTATGCGTGGGAAGCATTTATTCCCGAATAGTTTTTATGAAGATCAAGATTTAGTTGTCTATGTCAATATTGAGGGTAAAAGTATAAACTCTTCTACGTCGGATTTGTATTTTGATATTGAAGTATTAGATAAGAAATCAGAGGAAACGACTTCAATGACGTTTGATCTGCCTAATCATGAAAAGTATCATTGGTTCGATATTATGGATATTCAAATCGTGAATGGGGAGTTAAAAGTGATTGCGCGGGGTTCTGGAGTCAATGGTGGTGAGGATTTAATTGTTTACACGGTTGATGTAAAGAACAAGAAAATGACAAACGAGGAACTCATTTATTCTTCTCCAGAAGTGAAGAATGGTTGGTCGGGATTTAGAGTGTTTAATGACTATTATTCAAGTCAACCTGAACAATATTTGATTTTTCTATCAGAGGCCTATGAACATGAGGATAGTGGAATGGAAGTAGAGCTAGCCAATAATAAGATGGTGTACGATATTAAAAATAACAAGATGGTAAAAATGGATTTACCTGAAGATTTTACTGGGGACTTTGATAATTCATCCATTGTAAATTCCACCATTATGGTTCCGGTTTACTCTGAAAGTGGAGTAAAGATCCTACAATATGATATTGAAACGGGAAATATCAACGAGAAACAGACTTTCGGTGTGGTAAATATGGAGAGTGATAAAGAGGCACCTTATATCAAAATACGAAATGAAAAAGTCTACACCGTGGAATCGACGGAGGATGGACATTACCTTTCAATTAGCGATATAAATACTGGAGAATCACTATATGAAGGAAAAATCATCGTAAAAAATAAAAAAACGGAAGACTACAAACTATACTTTTACGAAATTCAAGAATAATAGGCTGGGACATGGGGACAGGTCCCTTGTCCCAAACTAGGGTGAGAAAAATGGAGAAACATCAAATCGAACAGATTATTAATGAATATGAACCAGAACTGCGTTATGCTGCCTTTCGATATGTACGAAATTGGTCGGATGTGGATGATATTATGCAGGAAGTATTTTTGAAGATTTATTTGAAATTCCATTCTTTCAGGGATCCATCCAAGATAAAAGCATGGTTATATAGTATCACCCGTAATCAATGTATCGATTATCTACGCAGCAAGGTTGTTAAAGCCACTGTCTTAATGGATGATATCGAAGAACTGCGATTTTCAACGAATGAAACAGTAGAAAAAGAAATCGTTGAGAAGTTTGATAGAGAAACGCTATACCAACATATCGAGTCTTTGCCGAAGGATTATAAACAAACTTTATCTCTTTATTATTTTGGCGAATATTCCTATCGTGAAATTAGCTATTTATTAAGTAAAGACATTTCGTTTGTTAAAAATAAGCTGTTCAGAGGAAGGCTTATGCTGAAGAAAGTTTACGAGAACAATAAGGTAATTGTGTGAACAAAGGCCAATCATGGGAGGCAACGTGATTGGTCTTTTTTTATAGAGTTCTATTAAGGTATAATTATCCAATAATGACAATTTGTTGGGGATGAAGAGAGTGAGAGTCGGAGTTTTATTTGGGGTTGCGATATTAATAGGAGTTTTGCTAGGATTTTTGGATGTAGGTCAACCGACCAGTATGATCATAAGCATGATAGTCATAGTGTGTCTAACTACTTACCTATTTATTTATCCGATTTATTGGGAGAAAAATGTAGAAAAGATAGAGGCCTATCTTAAGAAACGAAGAAAAAATCCGGCATTTAAGCTCTATTACGGGATGGGCAATCAGATTGATCAGGATGTGAAAGAAGCAACGGAAGCTTTACTTGAAAAATATAAGCATCCCGCAAAACAGGCATTGTTTAAGACTTTGTATGCATTATACGAGGATGATATTTTACGAGTGAAGAAGGACATTGAGGACATCCATCCACCACAGTATAAAGCTTATTATCAAGCAATTGTCGCTGTGGAGGAAGGTAAATTGGAGAAGGCGGCTGAGCTTTGTGATCAGGTGAAATCTGAATGGATGAAGCATGCCCTGGCTGCTGGGATCGCGAAAAAGAAAGGGAATCACGAAGAGTATGTCGCCGAGATAGGAAAAGCGTTTGAGAAAACACGAGGAATGCAAAGGTATGTCATTTATAAGCAATACGAGAAGGATTTGAAGGCAAATTAATAGAGTGTGATTGATGGAATTGCGTTATAGCTTT
>NZ_JBALOP010000028.1:29994-42503 GCF_036962685.1 Bacillus sp. JJ1566
GGAATTGCGTTATAGCTTTAATAATTGCGCTTTAGTGGACAGGAATTGCGTTATAGCTTTAATAATTGCGTTATAACGGAAAGGGATTGCATCTTTGATTGGACACTTGCCTATAAGAAGCGGGGTTTGCACCATCGGTGCCAAGAACTCCATATTCGGTGCTTCTACACAAAATTAGGGTGGTGACAGCAGTCACCACCCATTGTTCATTTCTTCAGTTTTTCTTCGACGAGGTGGTAGAACCTTTGCCAAGGTTCGGTTTTGTCTTTGTGCTTTTCACTTGGCACAAATTTTTTTGTCTTTTTCTTTGGTTTGGTTGTTTTTTCTGCCAAATGAATCAGCTCCTTTGGTTTTGCGGTATATCGTGTAGCGATTTACTAGCAGATGATATATCGCTGGCCATTTTTTGGTATATCGCAATGCAAGATTACGCGGATTGGTATACCGCTAGACGCTTTAGCGGTATATCGCGATGCAAGATTACTCGGATTGGTATATCGCTAGACGCTTTAGCGGTATATCGCGATGCGAGATTACTTGGATTGATATATCGCTAGACGCTTTAGCGGTATATCGCGATGCAAGTTTACATTGATTGGTATACCGCTAGCGCAGTTTACGATATATCACACCGCAAGATTCTAGCCACTGATATACCGAATAGGAGTTATTCGGTATATCGATGGGTAAGATTTACGTACCCGATAAACTGTAAAGTCCGTTCAAGAAAAAATCCACCGGGAAATCCGATTTGGGGCTGACAAGGAACCAGTCCCTATCCCACCCAAATTTGGCTATTGGTAAAAAGTAGGGAAACGGCGGAACCGTCCCCATGTTTACCTGGAGCTGGGACAAGGGACCTGTCCCCCTGTCCCACTAAAACACCCCAAGCAGCTCCTTGAGTTCGTTTGTAGAGAGCTCGGTGATCCAGTTTTCGCTGGTGATGATTTCGTCGTTCAGCGACTGCTTTTTTTCGAGCATTTCGTCGATTTTTTCTTCGAGTGTGCCGGTGGCGATAAGCTTGTGCACGTGCACGAAGCGCTTTTGGCCGATGCGGTAGGCACGGTCGGTTGCTTGGTTTTCGACGGCTGGGTTCCACCAGCGATCATAGTGGATGACATGGTTCGCTTCCGTTAGGTTCAATCCGGTTCCGCCTGCCTTCAGTGACAGTATCAGGATATTAAACTCACGATTTTGGAAGCCGTCAATCATCTTGTCACGCTGCACTTTCGGAACACTTCCGTTCAAGAATTGTACGGGTTCGTTAAAGCGCTTTTGTAGCACATCCTGAATCATCTCGCCCATTTGAATATATTGTGTGAAAATCAAACAGCTTTCGTCCTGATCGCGAATGTGGTCGACCAACTCTAGCAATTTCTCCATTTTTACGGAGCGCTCATCAACCTTCTTAGGAGCTTGCTCCTTTAAATAAAGTGCAGGATGGTCACAGACCTGCTTCAACTGCCCAAGCATTTTTAAAATCAAACCTTTACGCTGCATGCCTGCAAGCTGTTCAACTTGGTCCAATGTATCCTTCACAAGCTGCTCGTATATCGAAGCCTGTTCCACCGTTAATGGACAATATTCCTTCTGCTCAAGCTTATCCGGTAGGTTCAGTGCAACGGCTTCGTCATTTTTCGTACGTCTTAGTAAAAATGGCTTGATCAAACGCTGTAGCTGGGCAATCGTTTCCCCATCATGGTCCTTTTCAATTGGGGACACAAAACGTTTTTGGAAACCGGCGAGGCTGCCTAAATAGCCACGATTGATAAAGTCAAAAATCGACCAAAGCTCGGTTAACCGGTTTTCCATCGGTGTTCCAGTCAACGCAATATTGTGGTCGCCTCTCAATTTACGGATCGCGCGTGACTGCTTGGTTTGCGCGTTTTTAATATTTTGCGCCTCGTCCAAGCAAATCGTACCCCAGTCAAAAGCAGAAATTTCTTCCTCATCCAAATGGGACAACCCGTAGGAGGTGAGGACAATGTCAGCTTGACTAACGCCTTCAACAAACTCTTCCCCCTTCAATCGATTCGAGCCGTAATGAAGGTGAACGCGTAAGTCAGGTCCGAATTTTTCAAGCTCCTTTTGCCAGTTTCCTAGGACGGATGTTGGGCAGATGATGAGCGCGGGCTTCGTACTGCTTTCTTTTACCGCTAAAAAGTAAGCAATCATTTGAATCGTTTTCCCGAGTCCCATATCATCGGCAAGGCAGGCCCCAAATCCCAAGCGTCTTAAAAATAAGAGCCAATCAACACCCTGCTGCTGATACGGACGGAGTTCACCTTTAAACGTTTCCGGAATGTCAGCCGAAGGGATCTCTTTGATATCCGTTAGCTGGGTAATCATTTGCGACATATGGCGATTGAGCTCGATTTGCACGCCTGCAAATGCGCTTGCAGCCTCTTGTTCCTCACGTTCTGCTTTTTCCGAAAGCGAAAGTAGCTCCTGCTCAAGAACATCGCGGACATGAAGCCCTTCTTTGTTTGCGCGCGCCAGAATTGACTGAACCTGTTTGATAAACGCAGGGTCAAGCTTGATCCATTTTCCACGGATGTTGATTAAGCGTCTTTGCTCGTTTACAAGTGACAAGAATTCTTCTTCAGAAAGCTCAACCCCATTTGTTGAAAAACGCCAGTCAAAATTGATGATGGACTGCAAGCCTACGAAGGATTGACGGCCACCACCTGCCGATGTTTTGACCTTTGCTTTGATAGCAAGCTGGGCGTCCTTGATGGCTTGCCACCAGGCAGGTAAAAGGATGCCGACTCCGGCCTCTATAAGCTTTGTGCTTGCTTCCGTTAAAAAGTCCCACGCCTGACGCTCATTTAACTCGTGAACAATGCTGTCTCCATCACGAAGCCATGGAACGAGCTTACACCACATCGCTTGGTCGCTCTCAACTTTGCCCGCAAATGCTGTCCATTCTTTTGGCATAGTGGTATACAATGTATGAGGTTTTTCTTTCTTGCGAAGCACAGTGTGAAGTGTCCAAGTCCCATTATCTACCTCGGGTTCTTCAATCTGCAGCATCACGTCAAATGGTGTGTGATCTTCCTTCCAACCAATTCGTTCGAGCCAATTGTTTTCATCGACGACTGACTCTGCGCCGGCGGTACTTTTTACAAGAGGAAAGGTATCTAAGATCTCTTCCCAGGCGTCACTAAGAGTTGAATCGGATTGAATCCAGTCGGTGATGGCTTCTGAAAACCACTCGGCAGTAAAGCCAGTTAGCTCAGGGCCAATCGGTTTCCAGCCAAAGCGTCCAGTCTCGTGCCAGTATTCGAAGTCAGGCATGAATTCGCCGTCTTCAATGAGTGGTAACAGGTTTCTTGAAATTTCATGATAGTGTTGGGCATTCTCACTTAGCTCAATTTGGATAAGTGAATTGATGGGCAATTCGGCGAAAAAGGTAAACGCCTGCCAGGGTGAAAGCCGGACCGTATTTTCTTTCTCTTCGAGGAAGGTCCCGAAAAAGGAGGCTTCATGCCAGACAAAGAGATGTTGCTTCCACTCTTCCACTTTGAGCTCGCTGCCATTTTCAGTTGTACACCAAACATCAAAGCCTGTTTCCGCGTTCCATTCTGCATGGACTAAAAACATGATCATCTCACCCCTTTACTCTGAAATCATGGAAGCCCGGAGTAGCTCTTGCTGGAAGGCACGTAATCGTTTATTCACAGCGGCAAGCTTTGTAATATAGTCATCCCAACGGTCTTCTTGTTTTAATTTTTTGTAATGTGTACGGACTTTGCGCAAATATTTAACGGCCTTTTTATAGCTTGGCCGGTTTTTACCCTCAATCGCCTTAGCGATGGCTTGGTGGTAAAGAGGAAGCAAAACGGCACGATCAAGGGCTTCGATTTCTTTTAAAATATAGCGGTCCATGTCATCGACCTCATAGCCGACCATGATTTGCAGTTCGACCCATTCCCGGTATTGTTCGGTGTCAAGTAAAAAGTCATTGTATTCAACATAGCTATACGGTAGTAGCAGTTTCAGAGCCTTGGTATAAACGGCTGAATCGCGTTCATCCGCATACATCATGATATTTTGTAAAAATAGCCTTGTCATGTGGCGGCGCCCTTCATAGCTTTGAATGCCCAAAATATACTCTTGGGCTCCATCTACGGCATGTTCAATCCACAAGCGAGCCCTGTCCCAGTTCTTTCCTTCAGATAGATAGGAAATCCACCAAAAACTATACGGTACCGCTAAATGTCCTAACTTTTTCATCGTTTCAATGGCAGTCGAATCGTCTTTTTGTAAAAAGCGAATATGGGCATAGGCAATCAATTGCACTGGATGTTCAATGTCCAATGCAGCTTCTTCAATTTCAAGCCATTTTTTTCGATTAAAAAAGGTTGTCCAAAGCAAACGGTACATTTGCATGCGCTCGTACTGAAACATGGTTTCACTAAGAAGTGTTTCGCGGACAAGCTCGAGGCTTTCCTCAAGCAGTCCGTCAAGTGAGAATGGGAGAGACACCTTCCGCATTTCAAGCGAGTTATCGAGCACGACATCTGTGAAGTTATGAAAGTATGGCTTAATATACGTGTCCACCTGGTAATTTTTCACTTCGATTTGGTCAAGCAACTCGACCGTTTTTCGAATGCAAAAAAGAGTCGCGTGGATGAGAAATAAGCGTTTGAGTTCCTCAGAACGAGGTGCTTTCCTTTTTAAAGTTTGAAAAAGGGAATGGTACAAGGTCGCGAAATGATACACATTTTTTTCACGGTGACCTGATTCAAAACGCTTATATTCACTGTTGAAAAGGGTTAGCCAGCTCTCAAGTGAATTCTCCTTGTATTCGACACGCTGTAGGGCGTTTCCTTTTATAACGGGAATCGAGGCTAGCGTTGGCTTTGGTTTGTTGCCGGCTTTCCATTGTTCAAGCAAGGACCCTACCCGGTCAACACTTGCATACATATAGAAAAACAGCGCCATCCGATGCCGGCAAAAGGACGGATCTGGGCATGTACAGCTGCTCATTTCTAAAAAATCGAGGTCAAGTGTGACATCTACAGGAGTGACGTCCTGCACACGGCCCTCAATGGTTTGTCCGTTGTATTGTACATTATAAACACTACCCTGACGGTAGAGGTTGAGTCCTTTTTTAATTAAAGTACGGTCCTCTTCATTTTCGAAAGTAATCATGGCGCGAAGCTTTTCGGAAAAATGCATGACCGCATCCTTAGGAATATCGTTTTGAAGCAAAGTGGTCTCACTCCCCACAAAAAAATCAAATGCGCCTTGGCGTATTTGCCGCCCGATTTTTTTAGGCCCACACGAGGTGGGTCACAAAGACGTTGCCACAGGATGTGGCGTTTTTAGTCTTTGGTCATAAGCTCGAAAAGTTTCCTTTGAAAAATCGTGGCATCCGCCGGAGGCTGTAACCTTATTCAGCAGAAGTGCCTCACTTCGGCTGAATAAGGTTACATCATTTTATTATACCGCAAAAAAGGAAAAATTGGGATTTTGGTAATTGGGATGTCTGTGATGTTTACCTCAATTTAGAAATATTTTCTAAAAGACAGTCGCAAAAAAGGAGCCTCCAGCGTACATGTATAGTAATTACTTGGCGGAGATGGTTTCTCCATCCAACCTCCCCAAGGATCATTTTCTCCCAAAGTGCCGTAATGGCACTTATTGAACTTTATTATGCTTGGTGGAGGCGTCTCCATCCTTCACCAGGCGATCTTTAACAGATGGCACTTTTTCAGCTAGGAGTGAACATAAATTGGATTATATATCTTCAGATAAGGTTATTTCGATTGATGAGAACAGGGTAAGAAGAGCGTTAATTCGTGCCTACATGAAGGGAGAAAGAAATTCAGAAATTGATATGAAGCAATTTATTCAAGACTTAGCAAATGATATTAAAGGGTCCCCGACAACATAAATTTTTTGCCTACTGTCGTAATTCGACACCATCCCAGATGGTACAGGCACTTTTAAAGCAACTGTCTACCAAAAAGGGGGACAGTTTTTTAACATTCGGACAAGTTGTACTACTTTTGGTGTATAGAAATAATAAATTTGGGTCATAGAAATTTTCTCGTTTTTTTGACATAATTGTCACCACAAACATTTACCGGTGTTTGTGGTTACCCAGCATTGGTCAGTGGTTTTCAAGCCATTAGACTAGTCTGGGTTTTTGTTAGGTTTATATGAATTTTTCAAGTTTGAATCCGTATTCAGCGGTTTAGTTTGAGATTTTTTTATGATATGTATAATATGGTGATAATAAGCCTAATTAACTGAATGTTATGATAAGGGGGAAAGATGTGAAGCTACCAGAGGTATCCTCACAAAGGCGTGAGAATTATGCAAAATTCTATATGATTTTCATTGTACTACTAGGTGGTGCAGCTGTGGTGAACGCGATTTTTCATCTTGAGCCAACAGATGAATTCACCATTCTACTATTGCTTGCAATATTTTTGGCGATAACGGAGTATTACCCAATTCCGCTTTTGAGAGGGTCAACGACGGTTACGTTCCCGTTTATCTTCATCATGTATGAGCTTTTTGGGATTTCGTATCCAATCATCATCTATGCGGTGATTGCGTTAGCGATCAATATCCTTCACCAACGTCCCTTGAGGATTATCCTGTTTAACCCGGCCCAACTAGCTGGTAGTGTATTTTTAGCGGAATACATTTTATCACATACCAATGTGGTTCAGGTTCTTTCATCAAGCAGTGATTTTCTATCAGGACTTAGTACATATATTCTTTTTCTTACTCTATTTTATATCATAAATAATTTCATTGTCGATATTGTGTTGCTGATTCGTCCGCAACCTTATACGTTCTATTTATTTAAAACGAAAACACTTACGGAATTAGGCAGTTTTGCAATTTCTATCCTTTACGGAGCGATGATGTTTTACCTTGGAGGTCGAAAGGTTGACGAATTCTCGTTGTTCTTTTTCTTCTCGCCATTGGTGGCGATCTCGTTACTGTATTCGGTTATTTCGACTCTACGAAACGAAAAGAAGCGGTTAAATGCTCTTTTTGAGATTACAACTGGGGTTAACAAGAAAATCCATTCTACGGAGTGGATTGAGATGTTTAAAAATACATTCTCACAAATCGTTGATGTGCAAGCAATCATGCTGTGGGTCAAGGAAAACGATGTGTGGAAGGTTTTACATAGCGACGGACGCGTAACGCCGAAAGATGAACTGACAGGTGAAGCGTTAACTCGTTTTGATGGAAAAAAAGAACCGATTGTCTACCAGGACAGGGTGAAGAAGCTTGGCCCTATTGATGAGTTTTTTATGAAGGATATGAAGGCCTTTGTGTACTCACCAATGGTTATTGAGGATGAAACGGTTGGGATGCTTGTCGTTGCAAAAAGTCGGGCGCGAAGCTTTGAGGATGATGAAATCCATTCCATTGCCACCCTTTCGAACCAGCTTGCGATTGCGGTAAAGACAAGGCTTTTAATTGAGGAGAAGGAAAAGCGAATTATCCTCGAGGAGCGCAACCGTATTGCGAGGGGCATCCATGACGGGGTAGCTCAAACCTTAGCCGGTGCGGTCATGAAGCTTGAGACAGCTGAACGTAAATTCGAGCGTCATCCCGATGAAACGATAAAACTCATTCGTGAAAGTATGGATAAATTAAGGCTTAGTTTACGGGAAGTGCGCGAATCGATTTATGAGCTGCGCCCGTATCCGACGGAGCGGGTTGGGCTTTCCGCCGCGATTGGAAAACGAATTGAAATGGTAAAAGATGAGTACAATATCAAGTTTTCGTTTGATATAAGAGGCAAGGAAGTTCCGCTCAGTCCAATGGTTGAAAAGGAATTATTTGATATTTTTCAAGAGAGTTTGCAAAACACAATCAAGCATGCGCAGGCCACAAAAATAGAAGTTCTGTTAAGCTATCAGAAGGAACAAATTATTTTAAAAATAAAGGACAATGGTGTAGGCTTTTCATTGTTCCAGGCAATGGTCAAGGCACAAAACAATCCTCATTTTGGAATTTTGAACATGAATGACGCGGCAGAAAAAATTAATGCCACTCTTCAAATTGACACAAAAGAAGGCCATGGTACTGATATTACATTAACTGTTCCAAAAATGGGACTCGAAGGAGGTAGTACTGTTGATCAAGCTTATGCTGGTGGATGATCATGCTGTGTTACGTGATGGACTTAGAAATATTTTAGAGCTCGAGGATGATATTCGCGTTGTTGGCGAGGCGGTATCAGGGGATGATGCCCTTCTTAAGGTGCCGATGTGTGAGCCCGAAGTGATTTTAATGGACATCAATATGCCCCATAAAAATGGCGTTGAAGTGACGGGCATTTTGAAGAAACAATACCCTTCGATTAAAATATTGGTGCTGACAATGCACAACCATGAGGAGTATTTTATGGCTGCGATTCGTGAGGGAGCTGACGGATATTTGTTAAAGGATGCACCGTCTGAACAGGTGGTCGAAGCGATTCGTACAGTCGCACGTGGGGAGTCTGTGATTCATCCATCGATGACGAAAAAGCTTCTTAACTTCCATCAACAACAGCAGGAGCAACCGCGGGACAACGCACTAACGGAGCGGGAAACGGAAGTCCTTCAATGCCTAGTAGAGGGCCTCAGCAACAAAGAAATCGCCGAGCGCCTCTTCATCAGCGACAAAACCGTAAAAATTCACGTCAGCAAAATCTTCAAAAAATTCGACGTCAAAAGCCGCTCCCAAGTCGTCATCTACGCCGTCCAAAACAAGCTCGTGCCGATGTAGGAACTAGGGGGGACGGTTCCTTGTGGGACGCAGGGACAGGTCCCTCGTCCCAGAGGTACCCACTTTTTGAAGAACGAAGTGTTGGCACGGGTTCTACGTCCAGACAATTTGTTCAACTGAAGATTAAAATCAACAACTGTTTTCTGTTATGGAAGCAGTTGTTTTTTTATGCAATAAATCCTCGTACTTTTGTCTACTTCGAAATACGACTTTTGGAATCTATAATTTACAACTTAAGCTTAATAGGAATCTGGGCATCTACCAGTGATAATGAAGATATAAGGGACATTTGACTAGGAAGAATCACACAGATACGTTCCTATGAAAATGAAAAAAGGAGGTAGGATGGGAAATGAAGAAGGTTCTATACTTGATAATGGCATTATCTTTATTATTACCAACTCTTTTTACAGGGAGTAAGCCAGTACAGGCCGTGGATGGTCTGCCCGCGATAATCGACCCATTACTTGTAAAGGAATGGGACAAAGTAGGTTCCTTGCAAGTAATAGTTACGTTTAAGGGGGATGGGGCGCCTCAGGAGCATCAACTAAATCTACTAAAACAACTAGGAATTGAGACAGGTCTAAGTTTACAGTCGTTACCAATGGCAGGGGTGATTGCGACTAAGACTCAAATACAGAAGCTTGCCGAAAATGACCAAGTTCAATCAATCTATTTAAATCGAAAACTAGAATATTTTAACGCAGATTCAACTGAACTCACGGGTGTTGATAAGGTTCGGACTGATGGCGCGATGCAAAAAGCGAATGGAGGGTTCCCTGTTTCAGGTAAAGGGGTCGGAGTTGTTGTCAATGATAGCGGTGTTGACGGTACACATAAAGATCATGAATTCGGAAAAAATCTTGTGCAAAATGTACTAGCTTCAACAAATCTTGCCAGCCTAGCACCAGGACTTCTACCGGTCACTTATTTAGAAAATGTAGCGAATACAGATACGAACTCTGGTCACGGTACGCATGTTGCAGGAACAGTGGGTGGTACTGGGGCCATGTCTGGTGGGAAATATGAAGGTGTTGCACTAGGTGCCAGTTTAATAGGATATGGATCTGGAGCGGCCTTGTTTGTATTAGACGGAATTGGTGGATTCGATTATGCGATTACACATCAGCAGCAATATAATATCCGTGTGATTACAAATTCATGGGGATCATCAGGTGACTTTGATCCAAACAATCCAATCAATATTGCGAGTAAAAAGGCATATGACCGCGGAATTACCGTTCTTTTTGCAGCAGGAAATGAGGGGCCAGGTGAGAATACTCACAATCCATATGCAAAGGCACCTTGGGTCATTTCAGTTGCGGCAGGTGTGAAGGATGGAACTCTGGCTGAATTTTCTTCAAGAGGTACAGAGGGAGTTGGTGGAACATTTACATTGGATGGGCAAGACTGGACATGGGAAGACCGCCCAACGGTAACGGCACCTGGGGTTGATATCGTTTCAACAAGAGCTGTTTCACCAGTCGCAGCACTTGCAGCGCAACAGGATCTTGAGTTGCTAGATCCAGCACATGTTCCATTTTACACACATATGAACGGGACATCGATGGCAACACCGCATGTTGCAGGAATAGTGGCCCTTTTACTTGAAGCAAACCCAATGCTTTCGCCAAGTGAAATTAAACAAATCCTTCAAGATACAGCCACTAACATGCCTGGTTATGAACCATGGGAGGTTGGTGCTGGCTATGTCAATGCATATGCAGCAGTTGATCAGGCTTTCACTGGAAAAGAGTACGGAAAAACCGTTAATTTATATCAAGCGTTTAATAGTAATGTAGAAAGTGGGACAGAGCGAAAAGAATTTGAAGTCACATACGATCCGACAACACTTTTATCGAAAAATCAATACGAATTTACGGTTGATGAAGGAGTAGTAAATGTAGCAGCGAAAATAAATGCATATGGAGTGTTATCGCAAACTGGTAACCCATTGAATCTTGTGTTAATCGCACCAGACGGGACAGAGTATAGTTCAGGAGTAAGCTTGCTCTTTCCTCTCTATACAGATCGCGCAGTCTCTGTAAGTTCCCCGATGGCAGGAAAGTGGAAAGCAGAGATTCGCGGGCTTAAAGGCGTTGCAGAGAACCCCCTCGCCATTGGTTTGCCAGAAACGGTGAAGGGTACTTTAGCTTTCTCAAAGGTTAGTGGATATACTGGTTTAAGTGATATCAAAGGCCACGCTGCAGCAGGTGCTATCCAGTTTGGGGTGAACGAAAGATTATTTGATGGCTATTCGAACGGTACATTTAAGCCAGATGCAGCACTTACTAGACTAGATTTAGCGAAGTATTTAGTAATGGGTGGAGAGATTCGTCAAGCGTTACCTTCGGCTGCTTCATTCGGTGATGTGGAAGCTGCCGAAGCTCCGTTTGTGGAGGCGGTAGTTGCAAAGGGTGCGGCATTCCGTGATGGTAAGCAGGTGCAAAAAGGGGTAATGCTTCCAAAAGCAAATGGAAAATTTGCTCCTAAGGATTCGGTAACACGTTCAGAATTAGCATACTCACTCGTGCAAACGCTTGGTTTACAAACAGAGGCAGAGGCGTTAGGAGCAGGTGATATTACCGTTCAATACAAGGACGAACGTGTGAAAATTGACGATGCTGGAAAAATTCCAGCAGAGCTAAGGGGATATGTACAACTTGCGTTAGATCTAAACATCCTTAATGCAAAGTTTTCCGTATCACAAGGCACTTTTGATCTAAAACCTAGAGTGACGGCAACCTTCAGTCCCACTGAAAAAGTAACTCGCGGTGAATTTGCAGTTGCCATGACACGCTTCTATAACGCATTTTTACAATAATTATTGGATTGCCAGGAAAAAGTTAACCCAATAATGTTGATATTTCAGCATACTTGGGTTTTTAGTTTGGCAAAAGTTAGCCTATAGTTATCTTTCTTTTTTTATTAGGAGTGCCATCGGGAGGTAGGTAATGAAAATAGACGCAAAAATCCGTACGGAGATGCATATTTTCGAATATCGACGCAAAGATCCGCACGATGACGCGTGTTCCGCCAGCATTGTCCCATATATTCAATAATTTATCCGATAACATAAAACACCGTTAAGATATTCGGCCTTCCGGTGGTCCGGAAGGCTTTAAATACCGCTGAAATTTTGGGGGTCAGGTAGAAACGAACCTCCGAGAACAACAATGACACCCCTATCGATACTCCCACAAGATTGTCCAGTCGCCGGATTCTTCGACAACGAAGATATCTTGGTGGATTGTGAAGGTCCCGTATATGCTTTTGTAGGTTTGGGTGATGGGAACCTTATAGACGTCGTGGAAGATTGTGGTGTTCTTTGTCATCTGCCAGGATTTAAGTTTTTCCGCATCATCCACCGTGTATTTGAACGTATCGGTCCCGAAATGGCCGACAAATACATGGTTGCGCTGCTGGATATAGTCGGCTTTTTCAAATCGCTCCTGCATTAGCGGATGGAATAATTCCCATGAGCTTCCGAAATCTGCATCCTGTTCATATTTATAAAAGGAGTGGACAAGCTCCTTCGCTTCCTCCTCAGGTGATGAGCGGAACAATGAAAATAAAAGAATAAACATAAGTATAGCCCCAATTGATACCAAAATCAGTGGGATGGGCAATCCTCGTCGTCGTCTCATATGTAAACAAAAGCCCCCTTAAGCTTGTTTACTATCATGGATATGCCCTTGGAAAGTTGTCCTAGTACAAGATTCGATTTTTGTATGTAGTTTGGGACAAGGGACCTG
>NZ_JBALOP010000028.1:42512-85401 GCF_036962685.1 Bacillus sp. JJ1566
ACCTGTCCCTCCGTCCCAGGCAACCGGCAAAAAAAATAGGCCAGAGCTTATGCTCTAGCGCTAAATTTACTGAATCGAGTTAAGATGGGACGACGTGGTCCTTTGCCAAGTCTCATGAAATAAAGCCGATCCTCAAGTCTTTTATAAAAACGAATACCAACGATCTTTAAAGGTGTCCAAATTTCTTTAAACGTATAGTAAGGCACGTGTAGCTCTCCTCCCCCAATCGAAAATATGACTTCTATATTATTTTTCGAATTTTTTGAATCCATTAGTAGAATGATAGCATGTCCAAATTGATAAAAATGTGGAAACGTGTAGAAAAAAATTAAATTATTTTGGACAAATTTAGACAAAAACAGCTAAAAAAGGCCCTTTTTAGGAAAGTTACCTCAAAAAAACAACAAAAATCGCTATAAATTTACTCCGATTTTCCCAATATACATTTTTCTAATACATTGGTACTATATAAGTATAGTAAATTACTAGATTGGTCGTAACACCAATCCAACGTTTGTTAGTTAATGTAGAGAATGGGGGTTTTCTACATTTGACTATATATTTTACCTGTAGACTTTTTTTCTCTTTTGCCCTGCTCAACGTGAGTGGGGTCTTTTTTGGTTGCAAAGAAAAAGTGTATACTACTATAAAGATGGAGGGGAGACAGGTGGACCAACAAATTTTGCCTGCATCAACGACGATGAAGGATTTCGAGCACTTTTTAAAAAGTAAGTATGAAATCGGGGTTTTTACAGAAATTCACATGGCCCAGTTGAAAAATATTAAGAGGCTGGCGGAGCAGCACGGGAAAAAAATGATCTATCATGTGGATATGGTACATGGGATAAAAAGTGATGAGTATGCAACGGAATTTATTTGCCAGGAGTTTCAGCCGTACGGGCTCATTTCTACGAAGTCTAGTGTGATCCAAAAAGCGAAGCAAAAAGGAGTTTGCGCGATTCAGCGGATGTTTTTGATTGATACGCATGCCCTTGAAAAAAGCTATAAGCTGATTGAAAAAAATAAACCGGATTATATTGAGGTGCTACCTGGGGCGATGCCGTGGATGATCCAAGAGGTCAAGGAAAGATTGAATATTCCAGTGCTTGCAGGTGGGCTGATTCGGACTAAAGAGGATGTGCAAAAAGCACTGGAAGCGGGTGCGACGGCCATTACTACTTCAAAAAGGGAGCTGTGGGTATAACCGTATTCAGTAGAAGTCAACCAAGGTTAAGCCTCCTGCGGATGCTTCGATTTTTCAAAGGAAACTTTTCGAGCTTGGGACAAAAGACTAAGAACGCCACGTCCTGTGGCAACTTCTTTGTGGTCCACCTTGGGTAGACCAAAAATCGGACGCAAATACCCCAATCCGCATTTGATCCTCCTTTTTTGATACTATTTGGCAGAATTTGTTGGGAAGTTTTTATGTAGGCGTTGTCACAATTCCTTTATAATATTAGTAAGACGAGATGAGGAGGCGAAGTGATGGAGGAGAATACGAATCAATTAGCGGTTGGTATGGTGTGGGGAACAACATTGAGTATACCCCTTTGGATTGCGTTTTTTGGTTGGTTGAAGCTTCTATCACATCTCTTCCTTTAATCAGAAACTGAACGTGAAAAAGGGACCAGGAGAACCGTCCCCTGTTCCCTATTTCAGCCACTTTTCCTCGAAGTCGGCCCTTGGGAGGGGCGTGCTAAAGTAGTAGCCCTGGCCGTAGGTGCAGCCTTCGTTGATGAGGAAGTCGAGTTGTTCTTTTGTTTCAATGCCTTCGGCGACGACTTTGACGTTAAGATTGTTGGACATTTGGATGATCATTTGAATTAAAATTTTGGAATCCGTATTAAAATTTTTGATAAATGAACGGTCAATTTTTAAATAGTCGATGGGTAGCTGATGAAGAACACTTAAAGAGCTATAGCCGGTGCCAAAGTCATCAAGGCTGATGCTGATCCCAAGCTTCTTCAATTGGTAAACAGAATCAAGCGATTTTTCTAAATTCATTAAGGCACTTTCGGTAATCTCGATATCCAAGCGCTGAAGGCAGGAGGCGCCTCCTTCATTTACTTCCTGGATAAAATGGTACAAGCTCTGTTTTTCAAAGTGCTTTGCCGACACGTTTACCGCAATTTTCTCGAAATAATAGCCAGCATCTTTCCACTTACCTATCAATCCCAACACTTCTGTAATGACCCACTCACCGACATCTACGATTAACCCGGTTTCCTCGAGCACATGGATAAACACTTCTGGACCAAGCATTCCTTTTTCGGGATGATTCCAGCGTAATAAGGCTTCAGCACCTCGAAGTTTTCCTGTTTGGATTTCGAATTGTGGCTGAAGATATATTTCAAATTCCTTTTTTTCAATTGCTTCCTTTAAGTCCTGCTCAAGCTTAAAACGTTCTTCCACCTTTTTTAAGAGAGTTTCGTGATAAAAAACAAGCTCATTCCCGCCATGTTCCTTTGAGGCGTACATGGCAAGGTCCGCCTTCTGTAGCAATTCCTCAATTGATTCGGCGTCAAATGGGAATCGAGCAATTCCGATACTTGCAAAAACCTCCAAGGTGTATTCTTGATAGGAAATGGGGAGTCGGATTTCGTCAGCAATTCCAAGTGCAATTTTTTCAATCTCCTCGTAATGTACCGTTGGAAGAGTCACCGCGAACTCATCCCCACCAATATGATAAGCAATACCATGATTGTCTTTTTCCGTAAGCCGATTGGCTACCGCGGTTAGAACGGCATCCCCAGCTAGATGTCCGTAGCGGTCATTTGTTTTTTTAAATTCGTTCAAATCAAGGTAAATAAGGGTAAAAGGAATTCGTTTCGTAATTTTTTCGGCCACATCCTCACTAAGCTTCCGTTTGTTTGGCAGATTGGTGAGAGGAGTGTGGTAGGCCATGAAGTGAATCTTTTCCATATTCCTTTTTTTCTCGGTGATATCCTTGATCATCCCGTAGATTCCATGGATTTTATCGTCTACCGTAATCGGGATATTCCGTACAAACACATCGATAATGTCACCAGCGGCATTATATAGTTGAACCTCATATTCAACAACTTCTCCGGACAAAACTTTTTCAAAATGTTTTTTCGTTGCCTCTTGCTCGTGTTCGGGTAAAAAATGGCTGAAGTGCAAACCGAGAACTTCATTTTTTCGCATTTCCGCTAGTTTTTCCGAGGTTCGGTTTAAGTCGATAATGACCCCGGTCGGATCCAGCATGATAATCGCGATGGGGTTCAACTCATAGAGGGGGCGAAAATAGCGCTCTTGCTTGTTGAATTTTTGCTGTTCCGTATGCAATTTTTGCTGATACCAATTACCGAGAAAGGCAATGAACATAAATAAAAAAACACTTAATAAAAGATAAGGGACAACGACCCCGCCGGCAAAAATCTTCCCCGTGGTTACATGGCTAAATCCCTTTGAAGACAAGTGATGGAGTACGATGATCGAAATGCCAAAGAATGCACCGACATACCACTTTTTAGAAGAAGTACCTTTAAGAAGTCCTTTTTTGAACAAGTAGCTTCCAACCATACTAAAAATAAAACAGTTCAGCACTCCAACTAGAAACCATTTGTTTAAAAATGAAAGAAAAAATAAATTGTTTGCCATGATAATAATAAAGTAAGAGGTACTACTACCGACCGTAAATAGAAGACCAGTCACTACAAAAGAAGTCTTCCTTTTTATGAGAAGAGTGATTCCAAGAAAACTTGTTATGAACACCATCATGAAAGAAACAATGACTTCTGGAATTTGAAAACTGGAGGTGGATGATTCCACGAGACCAGAAATTCCAACGATATGGGCTGTCTTGGTACCGAGACTAAACGTAAAAGCAGCAAGCAGGGTCCAAAGTAAACCGATTTGTTTTTGAGCGATAGGGACAATATTTAAAGCAATATCAAAGCAAATCATAGCGGAGGTAAGGGCAATGAATATCGAAAAAAGAGAATATGTAATATTGTATTCTGACATAAAAATTGAAATCATACGTA
This sequence comes from Bacillus sp. JJ1566, assembly GCF_036962685.1. NCBI lineage: Bacteria > Bacillati > Bacillota > Bacilli > Caryophanales > Bacillaceae > Bacillus > Bacillus sp. JJ1566. The sequence continues at coordinate 46,520 of NZ_JBALOP010000028.1, forward strand.
CACCTCGGCCACATTTATGTGTAAGGATAGTATGAACTAATCTAAAGAAATTATTGGAACCCCAGATATTTTTTTCTTTTTCATGTATAGGATGGTTCAAGTGAGGCAATGATGAATAATGTATTCCCCCCCTTTGTTTATATATTTTGTTGAACCTCCTATATGGAGGTATTTTTTTTTCCTTTTTTTAAAAAGGATGCCCCTTTCTGCCCCTTACCTCTCTATAACATAGGTGTAAAGGAGGTGAGGGAAATGGCGGCAACGCAGGACATTCAACGTACACAGTTACGCTTAGTGTTTGAAAACGGGATTGATGGAAAAGGACAGATGACGTACAAAAACAAAAACTACAACAATATCAATCCAGTTGTAACAGCTAATGATTTATATTCAGTAGCCGTTGCAATCGAAAAGCTCCAAACTTTGCAGCTTCTAAGCTTCGAGCGTAACAACAGCTATTCATTAGCTGGTGATGGACAGTAAGATGTAAACCAATTTTAGAGAAAGGGGGAATAAAAAGTGGCAAAAACACTAGAAATGCAATTTATTAATGAAGATGGAAAAACAGCAACAGTTTCCATTGAAAATCCGAAGGAACCCGTCGATGAACTAGCGATTTCTGCAGCGATGGATGTAATCGTGTCTACAAATGCGTTCTTAACACGTGGTGGACCGATTGTTGCGAAAAAAGGCGCCCGTGTTGTTGAGCGCAATGTTGAATCAGTTGAATTTTAATAAGATTGGGCCAGCTCTCTATTAGGGAGTTGGCTCTACTTTTTTAAAGGAAGGAGGGGGAAATTGGTGGAGCAGCTAATGCCTTTTATTCAAGAGGTGGGCTTTCCTGTTGTCGTGACATTCTATCTATTGCATCGGATCGAAACGAAGCTTGATAGTGTCATTGACTCAATTCAAATGCTGCCACAAAGCATGAAGGCCGACCCACCGTATGAAACAAAGAAAAATATATCGTAAAAAATGAGGCACCTGACTAGTATAAGTAACGGGTTCACTTATAAGGTGCAAAAAGGCTTAGAGTTGTAAAAATCTCTAAGTCTTTTGTGTGATTTTTTAAGCTAAAACGAGTTTGATAAATAAGCGGAGAAATTTCTTTTAATAAGGAAATAGCACTGAAAATAACCTATATAGACGGAAAGATTCCGGCTATTAACTCGAAAAACATGAAAATGGGAGATTTTACTTTGCATAGGCGGAAAACCTCCCCATATTTATCCCGAAACTGGCCGCTTTCTGCATCTAACCGGAAAATCTCCGCTTATTGAAAAATTAATTGGTACTCACTTTATGGTGCCACAAGCTCCACCTTAATCCGGTCAGGATCCTCGAAGTAGACGGCGTAATAGTCCTCTCCTCCAGCAAACGGTGTTTTATCGGCATACAGAATAGGAGTTCCTTTTTCCTTAAGCATCTTTGTCATCTCGTCCACATGTTCTCTTGACTGTGCATGAAACGCCAAATGGTTCAACCCAACCCGACAACGATGGTATGGAACATCCTTAAACCGCTCCTCCACTTGCACAAACACAAGATACGTTTCACCATATTTCCAGCTAACTCCAGAATCCCACTCTTGATATTTCTTGTAACCCAGCTCCATTAAAAACCAACCCCAAAAGGCGATCGATTTTTCTAGATTCGATACATATACTTCAACATGATGTAGCAAAACAATCCCTCCTAAGTCCATTCTATCTAAAAAAAGGAATGAATAAAAAGGAAGTTGAGAAACTAAGAGGTAATGATTGGATAATGAGGTGTTCCGTTTGGAAATTCGAGGATACAAGCTTGTGAAAAATGAGGATGACTATACACTTGTTGTCTTTGTGGGGTCTGAAATGACAGAATTTGCATCAGAATTTGGCAGACATTTTCATCAGGAAAAAAAGGATCTGAACACACAAATACGCCATCTCGTCAAAGACAAATTCCCGCACCTGCCAATTAAGGTCGCGAAGGTGTTAGCAGGTTCAATGCTGATTACGACCTTCTATTTAGGAGCAACCGCTCCGAAAGTTGGGGCGGAAACAATCAGCGGTCAAACCCAAGTAGTCAACGACATATACACCGTAAAAGCAGGAGATACCCTTTACGGGGTCGCTATGCGTTACAATGTGTCAGTTGATTCGATAAAAAAGGTCAATGGGCTTACGACCAATATGCTGTTTGTTGGCCAGCAATTGAGATTGCCGTTTTTTACATATACTGTGATCTCAGGAGACACGCTTTACAACATTGCGAAGCGTTATAACATAACGGTTGACCAAATTCGCACAACTAACAGTTTAAAATCAGACATGCTGATGATTGGTCAAAAGTTGCGGATTCCACAGCCCCAGGCCGCAAGTGCGCCAAAGCCGGTGGAGGAGACGGTGACAACGCCTGCGCCTACGCCAGTGCAGGAAACTTCCACTTATACGGTTGTTGCGGGTGATACGTTGTATGGAATTTCTATAAAATTTGGAACGACAGTTGACCAAATAAAGTCGCTCAACAAACTGACGTCAAATGTGCTAAGCATCGGACAGGTGCTGAAGGTTCCAGGTAGTGAGGCTGAACCAGTCGTGGTCACACCAACTCCAATCGAACCTGCACCAGTCACGTCAACATATACGGTTGTCTCGGGAGATACTTTATATAGCGTTTCGCAACAGTTTGGCACGTCCGTTAGTGCCATTCAGGCTGCGAACAATTTAACTACGACGAATTTATCAATCGGTCAGGTGTTAACGATTCCTGGAGAGGCAATTACCCCTGAGATACCTGAAGAGACGACTGCACCACCAGTTAACCTAATTGCACCAACATTGGTTCATACCCAGATTATCAATAGCCAATCAGCAGCCGCATATCCAGTGAAAGGAACCGCAGAACCTGCATCGCGAGTGCAGATTGTCTTTTTTGATGGAGTGAATGCACCGATTACGACAGAGGTGCTAGCAAGTGAAAAAGGAGAATTCAGCACGTTTGTGAATCTCAGCAAATTACGTGACGGTCCGGTTTCGATTACGACGAAGGCCGTTGATTCATCTGGAAACGAAAGTGGCATGACGAAGCTAACGGTGAAAAAGGATACCACGGTTGAGGCGCCCATTTTTCAGGAATTACAAGACATTACGGGTAAAAATGCAGCCAATTATATGTTCGCGGGAACAGCTGAGGCAAATGCGGCCATTACCATTCGCGCGACCGATGGAGTTAATCCAGCAGTGGAGACAACAATTTCGACAAACGAAAACGGCGCATTCCAAGCGGCTCTTGACTTGGCTCGTTTGAAAGACGGTGCGGTCACAATTATTGCCACTACAACCGACGCAGCTCAAAATAACTCCACTCCGCAACAGGTTACTGTTACGAAGGACGCATTTGTGGGAGATCCTGTCCTGGATACGAAGCAAACAGTCACCACCCAAAATGCCAATAGCTACAGCCTGATTGGAATGGCTGACCCAGGTTCGACCGTCCAAATTGTGCTATCAGATGGGGTGAATCCTGAAATGACGGTGGAAGTCGTTGCGGACGAGAATGGCGAGTTCAGGACGGTTGTTGACCTTCGTACCTTGAATGACGGGGAAATTTCAGTCACAACAAGTGCAATCGACGAGCATGGAAATCGCAGTGAGGTTGAGCAAGCAACACTCATGAAGGAAACAACTCTTGCTCCGCCTGTGATTAGTAACACGGAGGTTATCAACAGTACGACCGTAACAAGCTATCACATTGTCGGCATGGCTCAACCGGGTGCAACCGTTGATATTACTGTATCAGACGGGGTGAATCCGGATGTCATCACCTCGACAACAGCGAATGAAAACGGGGAGTACAATGTGGCGGTTGATGTGAGTACCCTTCTGGATACGAGCCTAACAATCTCAGCGTTCCAATCGAGTGCAGCCGGCATCTCAAGTAATGTCAGTAATGTAACGGTTGAAAAAGACACAAAGGCTCCAACCGCACCGATTTTTAATAACAACCAATTTATTTCAAGTGACAATCAAGCGGGCTATGAGCTAATCGGAAAAGCCGAGGCAAACACCGATTTGCAGATTCGCATTTTTAATGGAAGCGGGCAGGAACAAGTCGTGACCGCAACCACGAATGAAAATGGCGAATACCGTGTGGCTGTTGATTTGAGTGCTTTTTCAGATGGGGATATATCGTTTGAATTGACCCAGGTTGACCGAGCGGGAAATGTGAGCCCAGCCGTTACAAAGTCCTTGATCAAGGATACAGTGGGACCTGATGCCATTCAACTGGAAACGCCACTGCCCATTTTTTCGGATAATGTGTTGGTTTACCCTATTCGCGGTGTCGTTGAGCCACATAGTACCGTTGTGATTGAAATTTCGGATGGTGCCAATGTGGTCACGAAAACAGTTGACACAAATGACGACGGCAGGTTTGAGGACATTTTTGACCTGAGTAGGTTAAAGGATGGCGAGCTGACGGCTACATTCCGTGCCACAGATAATGCCGGAAACGTCGGCGAAACGCAAACCTTTACGCTTGAAAAAGATACAACGGCACCCACCGGGGTGGTGATGAATCAACCAACTTATGTGAATCAAGCGAACCAGTCTAATTTTACAGTTACGGGCTCAAGCGTTGAAGAAGGTGCGACTGTTGAGATGGTTGTCAGTGATGGCACGACAACGGTGACGCAAACTGCCCAGGTCATAAACGGAACGTTCGAGGCTAATTTTAATCTGTCCGGACTAAAGGATGGACCGTTGACCTTTGAAGCGCGGCAAACAGATCGAGCTGGGAACAAAAGCATTGTTGAAGCCTTGACTATCGTGAAGGATACAGTTGTTGAAAATGCAGTCGCAACGAAAAACGGCTTTCGCTATGAAAACCTGCAGTACATCTATACGGTGATTGGAACTGCGGAGGCAAAAGCAAAGGTGGAGGTTTCCCTTTTTGATGCTGATAAAAATGTGCTCGTCACAAGAATCGCAAATGCAGATGAGAATGGGTATTATTCGGTCGATGTGTATGTGGACAAGGCCTCAAATGTTGTTTCGGCTTCGGTTACCCAGACGGACGAAGCAGGAAATAAAAGTGAGGTAACTAATGTTTCGCTGAGCTCGTACACGGTTGCCCAGGGTGACACCTTGTATGCTGTGGCGAAGCGCTACAACACAACGGTCGATTCATTGATGTCGCTTAATAATTTAACGAGTGATGTGCTTCAACCGAACCAAACCTTACGCCTGCCGATTACAGCGAGCGAAGTTGTTAATCTTGGGTATATGTATTTTGGCAATACAAAGGAATATGTGAACACGGTGAATTCAACGGGACATGCCGTGAACATTGCGTCACCAAGCTATTTTGATATAAATCCCGACGGAACACTAAAGCTCACTTATCAGGTTGACCGCAATTTTATCGAGACGATGCACAGACAGGGAATACGTGTTGTTCCATTTTTAAGCAATCACTGGAATCGCGATGTGGGTCGAGCAATGCTTGCAAATAAGGAGCTTGCGGCCCAGCAAATTGCGGATGCGATCGCGCGCTATAACCTTGATGGTGTCAATGTTGATATTGAAAATGTGACCGATGCAGACCGTGCAAACTATACTGAATTTGTTCGACTGCTACGTGAAAAAATACCGCCAACGAAGGAGGTTTCCGTTGCGGTTGCGGCCAATCCGAATGGCTGGATGGCTGGCTGGCATGGGTCGTACGACTACACAAATCTTGCGAAATACGCGGATTATCTTATGATCATGACGTATGACGAGAGCTATCAGGGCGGTGACCCCGGCTCTGTTGCAAGCTATTCGTGGGTTGAAAAATCAATTCAGTACGCGTTGGCGCAGGATGTCGCGCCAGATAAGATTGTCCTTGGAATCGCCCACTTTGGCCGCTATTGGATGGAAGGGCAAAGCTATGGCGGCTTTGGAATTTCAAACACGCAGGTTCAAACCTTGATTGATCGCTATAATGGGACCGTTGTGTTCGATGAGGTGAGCAAAACGCCAAAAGCGGTTGTCACTATTAAAGAGGGCGACCCTTTAACCTTTGTGAGTGGAGCCGCGCTTTCTCCAGGAACCTATACAATATGGTTTGAAAATGACGAGTCGATAGCGGCAAAGCTGGGGCTTGTCGGCAAATACAATATTCGCGGTGTTGGAAACTGGAGCCTCGGTCAGGAAAACAAAAGCGTCTGGAACAGCTACACAACAACCTTGCCTAATACCGTTCCGGTTGTTTCGCCGGTATACACTGCACCAGTTCAGAACTACAAAATGTATACCGTAGCGGCAGGCGATACGCTCTGGCTAATCGCGAACCGTAACAATATAACGGTTAGTGAACTGAAGGAAGCAAACGGACTCATATCGGATTCGCTGTTTGTCGGACAGGTATTGAGGGTTCCAACGGATGAGGTAGCAACTACCGTTCCACCACCTCCGCCTCCGACTGAGACTGCACCTGCGTATACGGTGAATTATACAGTCGTAGCGGGTGACACTTTGTCTGCCATTGCTGCTAAAAACGGCACAACCGTGACCGCCATTAAAAATGCTAACAACCTAACATCGGACATGATCTATGTCGGGCAAGTGTTAAAAGTACCAACAAATGTAGTGGTGCATACAGTCGCATCCGGCGACACCTTATACGGAATCGCCAAACGCTATAATACCACCGTTGCTAACATCAAAACGGCGAATAACCTAACGAGTGACATCCTAAGTCTTGGACAGACGTTGAAGATACCGGTTTAAGCGGGGACCCGAATGTGAGCATTCGGGTTCTGTTTTGAGTTAGTGGCAGTGTTTTTAAAATAGTGGCAGTAGATTGGGATTAGTGGCAGTGTTTTTAAAATAGTGGCAGTAAATCGGAATTAGTGGCAGTATTTTTTGTAAAAAATGTTTGTTGATGCAAAAGGGGTGACGCAAATATCCGCGGGACAACGCAAATCCCACTATAGGGAAGTAATTACAAGTGGAAACCCGAACGCCTCATGGTGGCGTTCGGGTTTTAATTTTGGGTTTAACTTTTTCACGCAAAGGATTTCACCAATATATGTCGAAAGAAATAAAAAAATACTTCATTGATGAGGAGAAATCTAAAGTGATTCCACAGTATCAACGACTTAAAAGCTATTTGGTTTCTTTACCATATCGTGTGAAACTTATGCTTGTTTTTTCACTTCTCATTCTCTTAACGGCTCTAATATTGGGGAGCATCACCTATTATCAATTTGCAAAGTCTAGTCAAGATCGGACGGAGGAATACCAGATTCAACTAGCCGATCAAATCAATCAAAATATCAATCGGTATTTAAAAGAGATGCAAATTATTTCACTTTCACCACTATATGACCAGCAGATTCTGGAAATTTTAAAAGCTCACCAAGAACCAAGTTCATCTACTACCTTTCCGCCTGCATCCGAACGACTCCCAATGTGGAGATATATATCAAGTTTAATACATATGAGAAATGAGATTAAGGGGATTCATATTTTAGCAAATGATGGGACCATTTTTAGTAATTTGGATTCGAATTCAGTGATGCTAAAGGTTTTTGAAAGAAACAATGAATGGATTAAGGAGATTGAGAAGGCAGATGGAGAGTGGGTGTTACTGCCCCTTCACCAACCCAATTACTATTTAAATAAAGAAACAGCTGTTTTTTCGGTTGCCAGGCTTATTCGAAATCCATCAACATACGAGCCGCTCGGAATCATTAAAGTAGATTTGAAGCAGGAACTTATTGAGGATATTATCGGCAATACAAGCTCAAAGAGTCATATTTTTATATTAGATTCAAGCAATCAATTTATTTATCCAAATAAGGATAATAAAATCATTGAGCCAAGCTTTTTAGAAGAACTGGAGGATGTGACTGTAAAAAACTATACGAGTATTCCAATTAACGGAAAGGATTACATGATGGTTTACAACGAATCCTCTTATTCTGGAGTGAAAACGATCATGTTAACTCCTCGTTCCGTTGTATTTAGTGAAGTGAATGATCTGCGAAAAATGATATTTGTTGTTGTTATTATTGGGATTTTAATTTCTCTTTTATTAGGTTTTATACTCTCCAAACCACTCGTGCAATCAATCTATCATTTACGGAAGGCGATGGATAAGGTTCAAAAGGGAAACCTTTCACAGAGAGTTGAAATAGCTTCTAATGATGAAATTGGTCAGCTTGGCAATGGTTTTAATCATATGATTAGTGAAATTGACAGACTTGTATCTGAGGTATACAAAACGGGTTTGCGGGAAAAAGAGGCTGAAATAAGAGCCCTACAAAGTCAGATGAATCCTCACTTTTTATATAACACACTCGAATCGATTAATATGCTTGCGATCACGAAAGGTAATCTGGATGTGTCAGATATGGTATCTTCGCTGGGGAGATTACTCAGATATACGATTGACAATACATCTAAGGTTGTGTCGTTAAAGGAAGAGTTACAATTTATACAATCTTATATTTCGATTCAAAAGGTAAGGATGGGGGAGAAACTAGATTATATAGAGGAAGTGGACTCTTCCCTATATAATGCATTACTGCCTAGGCTAATACTTCAGCCCTTAGTTGAAAATGCGATCCTGCATGGTTTATCAGCTAACAGGGGCTCCATTTTAATGAAGGTAAGCAAGGAAGACGATCATGTTACGATCAAGGTCGAAGATAATGGAAAGGGAATATCAAAGGAGCGTTTAACAGAACTTAAAAGATTAATAGAGAATCAACAACATACATCCTCCGAAAAACATAGTGGGATTGCTCTTTCAAATGTTCATGAACGGCTTCAGCTTTTGTACGGAAAACAATATGGAATACAAATAGAAGGTGGAGAACAGGAAGGCTTTTCAGTTATTTTGACATTTCCGATTCAAAGAATGGGGGAAGAAAAGTGAAAGAAATTCTTATAGTTGAGGATGAAGAGATTATAAGAACAGGGCTAAAAGTCTTGCTTGAACAAGTAATAGGTGGGTTTTCTGTCCGCGAGGCTAAAAGTGGAGAGGAAGGCCTAACACTTTCTCACCAACGACTTCCTCATCTTATTATTACCGACATTCGAATGGGATCAATGGATGGTTTAACCTTTATTTCGAAGGTTAGACAGATATCGAAGGAAGTTCCAATCATCATTTTAAGTGGACATAGCGATTTTGAGTATGCGCGTTCGGCAATGCGTTATGGAATAACGGACTATTTATTAAAACCGATTAACAGGGTGGAATTATCTGAAACTATTTCAATGCTTTTTAAGGATAAGGAAGAGGAATCAGTTGAAACCTCCAAACAATTTCAGAAAATCCTTCAATATATCAACGATCATTTAAGTCAGGAAATAACGCTAAAGCATATTGCCGATTATGTGTATTTGAACCCCCAATATGTGGGGCAGCTTTTTAAAGCAGAGTTGAATCAAACATTTACAGAATATGTAACGGAGGAACGACTAAAGCGTGCTAAAAAACTTCTCAAGGACACCCATTTAAAAGTGTATGAGGTCGCTCAGCTCTCGGGTTATAAAAGCCCTAAGCATTTTATGACCATATTTAAGCAAGAGGTAGGAATGACGCCTGTACAGTTTCGTAAATTTTCCTAAGATTCACAATACCTAAGATAAACGAACTATTTCTCTTTTTGAGAGGATATTTTTATATAGGCTATTTCCTTAAAATAAAAAAGAAAGGGAGGGATTACAAAATGAAAAAGCTTGGAATCATTTTATTAACATTTCTTTTGATAGCGTTTACAGTCGCGTGTAGCAATGATGCGGATACGAACGAATCAAAAGGCGACGGAAACAAAAAAACGGATGATCCAGTAGAATTAACCTTCATGATGTGGGGAAGTGAAGCTCACCAGGAAGTGTACAACAAATTAATCGCAAAGTTCAACGAAACTCATCCAAATATTAAGGTGACAATGGAAAGTGTACCTTTCCCAGACTACCAGCAAAAGATTACAGTTTTAGCGGCAGGTAGAGAATTACCTGATGTTGGTTGGGTGGCAGAGCGCATGGTGCCTCAATTTATGGAAAATGACTTATTAGAGGATGTATCTTCTTTCAAGGATGATGCCGAGTATAACATGGATGACTTTTTCCCATCTACGCTTGAATTATTTGAGAAGGATGACCAGTTATTAGGAATTCCATTCTCAACACCTCCAGGGGTTATATTTTATAACGAAGACCTATTTGTAAATGCTGGTGAAAAAACACCAAACGAGCATGCTGAAGCTGGAACATGGACATGGGAGCAATTTGAAAAGTCTGCAAAAGCGATTTCAGCTGACGGTGTATATGGTGCAAACTTCTTCCGTGATTGGAATACGTGGATTAATTTATTATCACACACTTGGTCGCATGGTGGGGACCTGTTTAATGAAGGCCAAACAGAATTCACATGGAATAGTCCACAAGGTGTTGAAACATTCGAAATGCTTGACCGTATGATGTTTGCGGATGCATCACATCCAAAAGCTGGGGAACAAGTGAGCTTTGAATCAGGAAAAATCGGAATGTTTTTTGATGTGTATAGTTATGTGTCGGCTGCACGTAATGTACAAGACTTTAAATGGGATATTGCTCCACTACCAGAGGGACCTGAAGGTAGATACCCAATGCTTGGTCAAGCGGGTTATGGATTATTTAAAGGTTCAAAACATCCTGAGGAAGCGAAGGAGCTATTAAAGTTCTTTACAAGCCAAGAGGGAATTACAGCTACATCTACTTTCTTTGTACCTCCACGTGAGTCTGTTTTAAGCTCTGATGAGTTTGTGAATCAGCCAAATAACCCACCTGTTGAGAGTATTCAAAGAGCGGTTATTGATGAAATGGATAATGCCAGACTTCAAGCTGGTCATATCGAGTGGCAAAAAATTGACAATGCTATTCAATTCGGATTTGACGAGTTATTTGGACAATTAAAAGAGCCTGAAGAAATCCTAAAAACGATGGAAGAAAAAATCAATCCACTATTGAAATAAGAATGACATGGATGCGGTTAAGTATGCAAAAGACTTAACCGCATACCTTTTAGGGGTGAAATCACGTGACTACATCTTTACAGGAAGTATTAGAAAAAAAGAATATGACATTAATTGTGAGTTTGCCAGAAAATCGGTTAGATCTAGCGAGGGCTGCCATTCGTGCTGGCGTTGATGTGATAAAAATGCATGTGAATGTATATCATCGTGCATCAGGAAATCATTTTTTAGAGGTTGACTCTTATTCAGAAGTATTTCGCAGTATTAGGGATGAATTTTCTGGACCACTTGGCATCGTTCCGGGTGGCTCATTTGAAGATATAAAACAAACTGAAATGGAGAAGCTTATTAATCTGGGGTTTGGTTTCTATTCTATTTATGCGCACCATAAGCCAAGCTGGATGTTAGGGCTAGATCCAATTGAAAAAACATTTGCGATTACCAGTGATTATCATACAGCGAATATAGGGAACGTAAAGCAATTTGGAATGACTGCCTTAGAAGCATCAATCGTCCGAGGAGAGGAGTATGGTACGCCATTAACATTTAAAGATGTACTTGCCTATAGTAACCTCGTGCAAAGCGTTGATGTACCGGTACTTGTTCCTTCACAAAGAAAACTCGAACCACATGATCTACCTGTTCTTCACCAAGCGGGCGTAAAGGCTGTTATGCTTGGGGCGATTGTAACTGGACACACTGAAGACAGCATTAAGAAAGCAATATCTACTTTTCGAGCGGGTATTGACAAATTGTAAAGGAGGTAGGGAAAGTGGAACCAAAAGTACAAACAGCAAATCGCCTACCTTTGAATGGTGAAAAAAGGAGACGGAAATTCGTAGGTAGTGAGGCATTTTATGGGTATTTATTTGTAAGTCCCATGGTATTGGGATTCTTGATCGTAATGGCATTTCCGCTCGTATATTCGATTTATATTAGTTTCACAGATTGGCAGCTTCTAGGTGATCCGAACTTTATTGGTGCAGAAAACTATCAAAGGCTAGTCAATGACCCTGACTTCTGGGTTGTACTAAAAAACACATTAATTTTTGCGGCGGGACTAGTGCCAATTAATATTGTCCTTGCATTATTCTTGGCTCTTCTTTTACAACGTAATTTGCCGGGGATTGGCATCTTTCGAACAGCCATTTTTATTCCGGTTATGACATCAATCGTAGTTTGGTCCATTATTTGGAGATATATGTTTGGGACGGACGAGGGCTTTATCAATCAAATGCTTGGTGTCATCGGTATTGATGGGCCGGCTTGGTTATACTCTCCAAACCTAGCTATGGCAGCTGTTATTGTTGTAAGTGCTTTGAAAAACGTCGGGTTAAATATGGTTCTTTTTCTAGCGGCATTACAACAAGTAGATAAAAATCTATACGAGGCGTCTGTATTAGATGGGGCAGGAAAGGGAAGACAATTTTGGAACATCACCCTTCCGATGATTACACCAACCGTCTTTTTAACCATTATTTTAACGGTCATCGGTTCAATGAAAGTGTTTGGCCAAATTTACGTGATGACCGGTGGAGGACCAGGGAATTCTACAAAAGTGCTAGTCTACTATATTTGGGAAAATGCATTTAAACTGTTTGATTTTGGGTACGCTTCAGCAATCGCCCTCGTATTATTTGTAATCATTTTATTCTTTACCATTATTCAGTGGGTTGGAAGAAGAAGGTGGGTATTCCATGAACAATAAAAAGAAAAACGGCATACTTACGAAAATCTCGTTTTATGGAATTTTGTCATTGATCTCCCTGATCATGATTGTCCCATTATTATGGATGGTAAATACATCCTTCAAGGACTCGACCAAGATATTTGTTTTTCAGTTAATCCCGGAACCATTTAAGTGGGAGAATTATTTAAAAGTACTAGATTCTACACCATTTCATCTTTTTTATTTTAATAGCTTATATATTGCTATTCTTGTTACAGTTGGGACGATTTTTTTAGGTTCATTGGCAGGTTATGCATTTGCGAAACTAAAGTTTAAAGGAAGTTCATTCCTATTCCTCTGTTTATTAAGCACGATGATGATCCCAGTTGAGGTCATTACGATCCCACTATTTTTGTTTATGAGAGATTTAGGATTAATCAATACACATGTACCGTTAATTGCCATTCCTATTTTAGGCCCAGCAGGTGTGTTCGGTGTTTTTGTCATGAGACAGTTTTTCCTTTTAGTTCCTAAGGAATTAGAAGAGGCTGCAAAACTAGATGGTTGCTCGTATTTTCGAATCTATTGGAATATCATGCTTCCGTTAGCAAAACCAGCGATTGCAACTTTAACGATTTTTACATTTTTAACAAGCTGGAATGAATTTTATGAGCCACTCATTTATATCAATTCAAAAGAGTTAATGACATTGCCACTAGCACTGGCATTGTTCACGGACGAGGTTGGAACGAAGTGGGAGCTACTCATGAGTGCATCAGTCATGGCAACTGTTCCACTGCTGATTGTCTTCTTCTTTGCCCAAAAGCAATTTATTGAAGGCGTCGCTATGACCGGTGGTAAGTAAAAAATGTACAAGGATGTGTCTATTTTGAAGAGAGAACTAGAGTTTGATGTCGTGGTTGCAGGGGGAGGTCCTGCAGGCATTAATGCAGCGATTGCTTCAGGTAGAGCAGGAGCAAAAACACTACTTATTGAAAGATACGGATTTTTAGGTGGGATGTCTACGGTAGCTTTAGTATATCCGTGGATGACCTTTCATACATCGTCTGGGAAGCAAGTCATAAGAGGGATTGCACAAGAAATTGTCGATAGGCTGATGGAACAAGGTGGCTCACCAGGTCATTTACGGGATACAGTCGGGTTTACCAATACACTAACTCCTTATCATCCTGAAAAATATAAGCTATTAGCCCTCGAAATGCTAGAAGAGGCTGGAGTTGAAGTTCTTGTTCACAGTTTTGTGGATAAGGTTGAGGTACAAGAGAATACCATTTCATCTATTAATCTTACAACGAAGTCAGGACCAATCACTGTTTCAGCAAAGAGGTTCGTTGATACAACAGGTGATGCAGATATTGCCTATCTATCCGGAGCCCCGTGCTTAAAAGGAAGGGACAGTGATCATAAAACACAACCAATGACAATGAAGTTTCGTATGAGAGGCGTCGATTTGTCAAAGGTAAAAGAAGAGATGAAAGCAAACCCTAGTAATTTTTATAAAAAAACACCAATTGGCGAATTAGATGAACTGCCATTAACAGGTGTTCAAGGTTTTTATAAGGAATGGAATGAATCAGGAGTTCCGATTAACCGTGATCAAGTACTCTTTTTTGCAGGTCCTGAGGAAGATGAGGTTTTAGTCAATTGTACACGTGTTCAGGGGTTAGATGGAACAGATGTATTTGACCTATCTGAGGGAGAAAAAGAAGGTAGAAAACAAGTCCTGATGATGGCTGAATTTTTACAGAAAAAGATTCCAGGTTTTGAAAAAGCATCGATTTCAGCTGTTGGTACTCAAATTGGTATCCGAGAAACCCGCCGTATTGATGGACAATATGCCCTTACAATTGAGGATGTAGTGGCGGGGAAAAAATTCGACGATACCATTGCTCTTAGTGGCTACCCAATTGACATACATGACCCAACTGGAAAAGGCGTCCAGGCAAATGACATCGAAGGAGATGGAAGCTATGGTATTCCATACAGAAGTCTTATTCCAAAGAAAATTGAAAATTTATTAGTAGCGGGGAGGTGTATTTCAACTACACACGAGGCATTAGCAACAACAAGACTTACTCCTAGTGCAATGGCAACAGGGCAAGCCGCTGGAACAGCCGCAGCACTTTCAATTACTGAAAATGTTGCACCGAAGGATATAGACATCAACAAGCTAAAAGCGATTTTAGTAGAAAACGGGGTAGTTCTATAAGGTGTAAAAGTAAGTAATATTGAGGAGGAAACCAATGAAGAAATGGAGAAAGATGCTTTCTATTAGTCTTGCTGTCCTTTTGTTATTTAGCTCAGCCAGCGTAATAAGTGCTGCAAAGGAAAAAGATGAAATTGCAACAATCCTAATGGTTCCACTTGATGATCGGCCAGCAAATATTTATTTTCCTACCCAAGTAGGATATTCTGCTGGTGTTGAAGTAATTGCACCGCCAAAAGAGATGATCGGAATGTTTACGACACCAGGTAACGGTGAGGAAATAAGTAAATGGTTAATTGAAAATGGAGACAATGCAGATGGGTTTGTCATTTCAACAAGCATGCTTGCCTACGGAGGATTAGTTGCCTCTCGAACAGGTACAAAGTCGCTTGAAGATGCTCGCTCTGATATTCAGGTGATTAAACAGCTTAAAAAGCTTTATCCTGATAAACCAGTTTATGTGTATGATACGATTCAACGATTAGCCGTCACAGCAATTAGTGATGAGTATTTAAAGTATTATTCACAAATTAGTGAATGGGCAATTCTTTATGATAAGGTTGTAAACCTTGGGATGGAAGGAAAGGAAAGACTTGATTATTTAGAGTCAATTATTCCTGAAGCGGTACTAGATGATTATAAAAAAGCAAGGGCAAGAAATCACACAGTAAATAATCTGATGATTGACTGGGTGAAAGAAGGTTATATCGACTATTTAATCTTATCCCAGGACGACGCTGCCCCATATGGCCTTCATCGTGCTGAAAGGGAGCTTTTACTTGAAAAAGTGGATGCTCTTAATGTTGAAGACCAAGTAGCAGTTTTCCCAGGCGCTGATGAAGTGGATGTGGTATTGGTATCGCGATTTGTGAATCAACTATTTGGTACAACACCAACATTCTTTGTCGAATATGGTGGGACTCACGGGGAAGATTGGATAGCTCCTTTCGAAGATACAACCTTTGATTATAATGTTCAAAAACATATTGTTTCAGCTGGAGGAAAAGTAGTAACGAACGAAGAGGATGCTGATATTCATCTTCTGTTAAACACTCCAACAGCAGCTGATTCAACAAGAGAAAAAGACATAGCAGGTCTTGTAGCGAGAACTAGTGAACTGATTGCTAGTGGAGAGCAGGTGGCCATTGGAGATGTTTGGATCGTGAACAAGGCTGATGAAGCGTTTGTGACGGAGTTAGCGGAGAATGTGGATTTAACCAAGATTCTTTCTTATAGTGGCTGGAACACGGCCGGAAATGCACTGGGTATTACAGTAGGTCATGCCGCGGCAAGGTATGCATTTTTAACACAAGAAAATGGATTTGGTGTTCCTTTGTACGAACAAACAGCTGAGTATCATTACGAGTTTTTACTTCATCGTTTTACCAAGGACCAAAGCTATAAAAATATCGTTCATCCAGCTGCAAGAGCGTACATTCAATCTATCGGAGCAAGTGAATGGGACCTTGGTGAAAAATATGACCAAGTCAATAGCTTTGTACAAGAAAAGTTAACACTTGAAACAGTAAAGTGGTACCAGTATTTTGACGGGAAAGAAGTATACATCGGCTCCAGAGGAAACAAGGATTTCTATAAGACAATCTCTGATTTGGAAAGTGTTCACGTCAAACTTCCATGGCCGCGTATCTTTGAAGCCGAACTCGAGCCAGAGCTTGAATTAAAATAGGAATTTTTGCGAAAGAAGGTAGACTAACTTGGTCTATCTTCTTTTTTATTTGGGCAAGGCTATGTGGGCATGGGGGAAGTTGCATATATACAGTTGGTGATGCAAAAACAGTGGGTGCCGCAGATGCAAAAAATGTGTATGAGGACGCAAATATCCGTGGGGCGGCGCAAAAATGTATGGGATGATGCAAATATAACCCGGATGGCGCAAATCGGTGGTGGACGACGCAAATATCATCCGGACGATGCAAATCCGCGGAAAATCGACGCAAAAATCAGACCCAGGACGCAAATCCCGGTACAGCGATACAAATCCGTTTGCAACCTAATTCCACTCCTGAGATTTATAACCATTCACATTTTTTTACAAGGAATTATGATATGATAGTTGCATAGTTAACGAGAGAAGGGTGAATGATTTGAAGGTTATTGGACGGAACGACCAATGCATCTGTGGGAGTGGAAAAAAGTATAAAAAATGCTGCGGCCGGTCTGCGGTCGTTTCAATAGATCAAGTCGTGGAAAACGAGCTGAATGATATCCAACATGATATGTTTCAGTATGCACTTCATTTGTATGAAGAGTTCTTAGATGATGTTTTGGATGAGTATGCGGATATTTTTAACGAGCTGCCAGAGGATGTGTACGATTTATTTTCATTCTTTTCACGAGTTTGGGTGATTAGCTCGATTCCGACTGATGAGAAAACCATTTTAGAAGAGTATGTTGATATCTATGGTCCGAAATGCAGCCGTCCACGAACTCGTGACCTTATACAAAAATGGAAGGCAGCACGTCCATCTGCCTACACGGTGACTGAGGTTGACGAGCGGAGAACCTTTATGACGGTCCGTGACATTTTTACAGAAGTAGAGCACAGCGTGCGGATTTATGAAACAGAGACGGAAGTGGAAGTAGGTTATTTTGTGTTCGGTACGTTATTGCCTGCTGGAGCGAACTCTATCTTTTTCCCGACGTTTCTGGAGTTGCCAACGGAATTTGCAGCAGAAATGCGAAAGATGATTCTTGACCTCTTTGAAAAAAGTGGCGAGACGAATCCGGTTGATTTTATGTCACATGATTTTATCAACGTATTCATGGTTTTTATGTTTGGAAAGGATTCCGTATCCGCAGAGGATTACGAATGGAAATCGCCAAAACAGCAAGAGGTAGCGGAAATGTTTCAGGTTCGGATGAAGGAGTACGATTACGAAGAAGAAATTATCGGAATTGGACTTACATTGTGGCATAAATATTGTGAGCGTAAAAACCCGAGGATTATCAAAACGGGAATATATGAAGCGGCATTGGTGTATATGATGGAATTAATTTATCCATACGAGGGCACTTCCACCCAAGAAGAGCTTGCCGAGGAATTTGATGTGTCACCAAGCAGCATCTCGACAAAATTCAAGGAGCTAGAAAAAGTCCTTTACGAGGAAATTGAAAAATACAAAGCCCTTGTCGATAATGATGAATTTGATGAGCACTTATTTTAAGGAATAAACCAACTCTACTTGAACCAACAAAAAGCAGCGAGAGAAAAAGCATGTTTTCCCCTCGCTGCTTTACTATTTTAGTGGCGTTATAGGCATCCATTATGGGATGATTTTCTTTATAACTGGAATTCGTCTAATGATTATTACAGCTATTAAACTGATGGTAATCACTATAGCCACATTTAGTGGAATTGAAATGATTGGATGCAAATTGTAGTAGATTTTATTAAAAATGGATTCCATAAAGAGTGACATCACCAATATATGGATAAGGTAAATACCGAAACTAGTTTGATTTATCCATTGAAATAGCATTGGAATTGGCTTTGAAAGACTTTCTTCTCTAGATTTAAATAGAATAAACACTCCTACTGATACAAGAAATACATTAGGTGAATGGTATTCATACCAAAATTCACTAAGCGCCCCACCAGCGGATTTCGTGTATATATATGTAAGACTAAAGGTAGCGAACAAGCCAATAATTGCACCTATATAAGATGAAATTTGTAATTTCCTAGAAATTGTATATGTTGATAAATAGTATCCTAGGATAAAGTATCCAACATAGTTCATTACAAAATATAATTCAAGATTTATTTTAATTCCAAACAAGTAATCCGTCGTTTTAGAAAACACTGAAATAATGAACCATAGTAGGAGAAAATACTGTATGTCTCTTTTGGAGGCATGCCTTGTCAGAATTTTCAATAGTGGTGTCACTAAATAGAGACCCAGGATCATGTACATAAACCATAAATGATAACTAATAGAATTTGATAAGAACATAGAGCCGAATTCTGTAGCAGAAAGAGTAAAGTGCCCTCGATATACCTGGTAAAAATAATAAATAAGACTCCAGCTTAATAATGGAACGAAAATTTTCCCGATTCGTTTTTGCATAAACTCCTTATAAGTTAATGTCTTATCATTACGAAGAAGGAGTGCACCACTTATCATGACGAATATCGGTACAGAGCATCTCGATAAGGATTCGAAAAGATTGCCAACTAACCAATATGATTGAGGATGATTGTAAAGATTTTCTGCAACAGTCCATGCAGAAACATGTATAGTTACCACGCCGATGATTGCGAAAATCCGCAGCCAGTCCAGGAAAAAGTATCGTTTCAAATTCCTTCTACCTCCAATAATTGTTTCTTTCTAGGTTTCAAAATTAATAGTATACACAAAACCTTCTAGCGTCAAAAGAAAATGTGAGAATTTTTTTAAATGATTTAATGGGGATGTATCCTTCTTTTTGGATTAACATTAGGCTTCGTGACCTTCCACTCTAAAACAATTCATAATAAGGTTTCCTTACTTGAAATTAATATAAAAACCCATACCTCCATTTTGGTTAAAATATCACCTTTTTCCATCTATTTTATGCAAAACTGTTTAAGAACTGCCGCTTAACCTGGTAATGTGAAATTCACCATAAATACACTCATGTTCAATTGGGTAAATAGAACTACCTATCCGCCTAATGGCTCATTTTTACAGAAAATAAAGGAATTTGTCGGATTCCTGTGTAATTTGTAGAAATGAAGCTACGAAAGGGAGGATATAGAATGAAGAAAATGGTCAAGGTTTTAGGAATTGTGCTTGTGCTGTTGATGCTTGCCCTGCCTGGAAATTCTGTTTTTGCACATGAGGATGATGAATGCGAGTGCATCGATCTCGTCGGAGCGGAGCGTAATAAAGTGGTATCAAATATATTAAAATCGAACGAGTTTAAGATAGTGAAATCAGAGAAAATGAGTGAGGGCTATGAGTTTGCTGGAGCTGATAAGGTGATGGCTGTCAAAATGCCGGCACCAGGGGATATCTTTTATACAATGGTTGCTATGCCGTTTGTAAACGAAAAAGGGGAATTGTTGTTTGCGGTCTTTGCGGATGGAATTCATATGGGGGATGGCCCGCCTCCAGCACATTAAATGGTTTTTAAACCCCTAACAGCTGAGTTAGGGGTTTTGTCATAAAATTGTAACGATTTTCCTTTGCAAAATTTGTTGGATAGTGTAAAATGGATTTTAATTGGAAAATAAGATTGGTAGGTAAAAAGTATGAGTGCCGAACAACTTTTAAACATTATGATAGATATTCAGAAAAAAGTAGAAGGAACAGCTTCTATAACAACAGAAGAGGTCATGCAGGATCTCATTGGTAGATTGAAAGAGTGTCAATCTGTTTAAGTTCAAAAACCAGAAAGTCGAAGTCAGAGGGGAAACTCTGGCTTTTTTGTGTTTCTATAAAATTAAAGCCCTTTCAAAATCTGTAAAAATATGAGAATATAGAGTTGTTCGGCTGTACTCCCCTACTTCTACAAGTGGGGGATTCTTGTATAAGAATGAACAATTTTCATAATATCTCCGGCGGAAGCCAGAGATTTTTAGAGGAAATTATCGAGCATGAACTGGCACTGAGCGCTTTTGCAGGGTAATTACGAGTAGAATCATGATAAACAATTGGGCGCAAATACCCACGGCGCGTTTGATTTAGTAAATAGGAGGAACTCTGATGACAAAGGTACGATTTGGTGTTTTATCTACAGCAAAAATTGCGAGAAATACATTGATTCCAGCCATGGAACGCGCGCATAATGCGGAGGTCGTGGCTGTTGCGAGTGAAAGCGGGAAGGCCAAGGATTTTGCGGCAGAGTTAGGCATCCCTAAAGCTTATGATTCATACACGGATTTATTGAATGATCCTGAAATTGATGCAGTATACATTCCACTTCCAAATCAGCTACATAAACAATGGGCGATAGAAGCTGCACAGCACGGTAAGCATGTGCTTTGTGAAAAGCCAGCTGCGTTGACATCACAAGACGTGGAAGAAATGGCGGCAGCCTTTAAAGCAAATAATGTGATTTTTATGGAAGCGTTCATGTATCAATTCCATCCACAGCATAACCGTGTGAAGGAAATCATTACATCAGGTGAAATCGGTGATGTGAAGCTGATTCGTTCGACGTTCTCTTTTCTTCATGATTTAAATTCAGGCAGCATAAAGATGCAAAAGGATCTTGGCGGCGGAGTGCTTTACGATGTGGGCTGCTACTGCATTCATGCAAGTCGCTTGATTACGGGCGAAGAGCCGGTTGAAGTAAAGGCAACAGCGAATCTACATCCGACACATGATGTTGATATTACTGCAGCAGGTACATTGAAGTTCGAAAGTGGTGTAATTGCGAATTTTGATGTGAGCTTAGAGCAACCATTTAATGCATCTTATGAAGTTATTGGTACAAAAGGTTCTATTCTAGCAAAGCATGCTTTCCGTCCGGATAACGAAGGTGGGAACGGCGTACTAGTTGTAACCGGAGAGGCTGGACAGCGTGAAGAAACGGTTCAGGGTGACCAGTACAAGCTTCAGGTGGAGCATTTTGCGGAAAGTGTCCTATCCAATAAACAACCGATGTACAGTGTGGAAGAAACATTGAAAAATATGCGTGTGATTGAACAGGCTCTTGCGTCTGCTCGCTAACTTTATTCAGCAGAAGTCCCAACTTCCGTAAGTGGGGATGGAATGTATAAGAGTCTCATCATTCAGTGGAGTATTCAAACCATGGCTGAATAAAGTTAAAGCCTCCGGCGGAGACATGCGATTTTCAAAGGAATCTTTTCAAGCAAAGATCAAAGATTAAAAACGCCACGTCTTGTGGCAACGTCGTGTGGGCCTAAAAAATCTGTGAGCAAATACGCCAATGCGCATTTGAATAAAAGTCAGCCTTCGGGTTGGCTTTTTTTGTTTTTAAGGAAACTATAAAATCCTACCTTGTGGATAACTTATTACGTTGTTTAGCTACATCCAGCTCCAGCGCCTAGCCCCTCGAGGTCACAAGCCAATCTGTCAAGAAGGTTAAAGTGCAACCTTCTAGCCATCTTATCTTGTGCTTGTCGGGACTGTTCAAGGAGCTTGCGCTTTTGTTCTTTCTTCCTCTTTTGCCGGCAATTCCTTCCCTCCAAATCTAGTAAAACTTTTTCTATCAAAAATGTATATCTATCAAAATTGCGGCAATACTAGATTACTAGAGCGGGACGGAGGGACAGGTCCCTCGTCCCAAATGGGACAAGGGACCTGTCCTTGTGACCCAGAAACGGAACCGTCCCCGTGGTTCCTATAAATGGAGGGATTTTAGGATGAAAACGAGTGTTGAGTTACCAGAGGTGTTACCGGCGAGTAAGGATGATTTTTTTAAGTTATTGTTAGATTTAGTAGTAAAAAAGTAATAGGGTTCGTGGTGTGAAGTATTGTTCAAAGGTGAAAAAACTTATATACTAGTGGGTAGAAAATCATATATTTGAAGAAAAGGGCAAACTTTCTGAAAGGGTGTGGCCCAGAAGCATAGGGTCTACCGTACACTGTACTATGATCGCCTGTCTACAAAAGTATCAAGCGTTTAGGCCAATCAATAGAATTGGCTTTATTTTTTTGCCTTGTTTTTCAATATTCAACAAGAAAGAGGTATCATAGATGAAAAGTATTCGCATGCGATTATTTGCTAGTTTTTTTACGATAATAATTCTTTGTATAGGCTTATCAGCCTATAATTATTTTGCAGTGTCCAGTATGAATCAAAAGACGGATCACATGGTGTCTGAGGAACTCACTGTTTTACTAGAATATGATAGTTTGAAATACAATATTGCTCAGAGCATTGCGTTGGCTCGTGGGTTTGTACTGTATGGGGAATCTTCCTATAGAAACGATTATGATATCTATTCTGTGGAATATGATTTAACCAGTCGAAAGTTAAGTGCGATGAAGATCAAAGAGGTCGAGGAACTTTTACGCGAGACGAAAAAATGGCGTGACATGATTAAAGAGTATGTGTTTATTCCTTATGAAAGTGGCAATGCCGAGCTTGCGAAGCATAATCTGCAGACCCACATCCAGCCGGCTGCAAGGAGCTTAATGGATCAAGTTGAAAACCTTTCGAATCAGCGAGAAAGACAGATTGTCCAGGCTGGTGAGGACGTTGTTAACTACGGTGAGAAGGCGAACATCGTTGGGCTTGTGGTATCCGTAGTTGCGATTATTTTAGGAACAATTATTTCGATTGTTACCTCCGAAGTGATTTCAAGACCAGTGAAACATGTGGCGTATCGTATGAAGGCGATTTCGAATGGTGAGCTTCAGGCAGAGCCTATTAAAACAAAGCTCAAGGATGAAATAGGCCAGCTTGTAACGGCGGTCAATGGTATGAATGAAAACCTAAGAGGCATGGTCAAGCAAATGGCTGTTGTTTCCGATAATGTGACCGGCCAGAGTGAGGAATTGACCCAATATGCGGATGAGGTCATGGCTGGCAGTCAGCAAATCGCCGTCACGATGGAAGAACTCTCACGCGGTTCAGAGGACCAGGCAACATCGTCCACCATTTTAATTGAAAAAATGTCCGATTTCTCACAGGAAATCATGCAGGTTGCAGTGAAGGGCGATGACATTAAAGACCATTCACAAGGGATGCTAACACTAACAAATGATGGAAATGCCTATATGGAAACATCGATTCAACAGATGAACAGCATCCATGAAAAAATGAAACAGTCCCATGCGATGGTGGTTGGGCTGGATAACAAAACTAATGAAATTACGAAGCTTGTGAATGTGATTCAAGAAATTGCAGGACAAACGAATCTTTTAGCATTGAACGCAGCGATTGAGGCTGCTCGCGCAGGTGAACATGGAAAAGGCTTCGCCGTAGTCGCCGACGAGGTGCGAAAGCTTGCTGAACAGGTTGGAAAATCCGTCTCTGAAATTACGTTGATTGTAAAAGATATTCAAATTGAATCTAAGCAGGTCGTTCAATCCTTGGATGACGGCTACCAATCTGTTGAAGAAGGTACCGCGCAAATCCAAACAACCGGTAAAACATTCAATGAGTTAAAGCAGAAAATCGCTGATATCGGCACCCAAATTGAGGCAATGTCCGGCTCCCTCTACGGTGTGCTTGATGACACAAGAGAGATCAGTGGAGCCATCGAAGGTATTGCTGCGGTGGCGGAAGAATCGGCAGCAGGCGTCGAGGAAGTATCGGCAACTGCCCAACAATCCAGCAGTTCAATGGAAGAAGTCGCAAAAAGCGCCAAACAACTCGAAGAAAACGCCGGTGAACTAAACACATTAATCCAGAGATTTAAGCTGGAATAATGGGACAGAGGGACAGGTCCCTTGTCCCAGCTGGGACGAAGGACCTGTCCCCGTGTCCCAGAAGAGGAGGTACCCATACGTGTTAAATATCGGAGACATTCTTTTTCAGTTATTTGCACTTCTCGTTCCACTTAGTTTTGTTACGATTCTCGTCTATGTGGTGCGTTTTTCAAAGCGTGTCAAACGATTAGAAGAAAAGATAGATGAAATTTCAAAAAAGGTAGAGTAGGCTTGGGAGATAATCTCAAGTCTTTCTTTTTAGGGGGCCTCATTGTGATCAAAACATTAAGGGAGTTTGCAGCAGCTATTGGTGATCGAAAAATCGTTTGGGGTGTTGGCGGGTCACTTTTATTAAGCGTTCACGGGCTTGTTCAGCACCCAAACGATATTGACTTGCTGGTGAAAGAGGAGGACGCTGTGGATCTCAATGAGATTCTTGCAGGGCTAGGAACGCCCATTGAGGCGGAATCTAAACTGCCTTTTAAAACGAGCCATTTTGCGAAATTCAACGTTGGCGGTATTCAAGTCGATAGCATGGGCGGATTTGCGATTGAACATAATGAAGGGGTTTTTCGGTTGCCTTTTGATGAGGATTCGGTTGTGGGGAGTTTTGAGGAGATACCTATAAGTTCGCTTGAGGACTGGTATGTTTTGTATTGGTTAATCCCGAACAAACAAGAGAAAGCGATTCTGATTGAAAATCATTTTAAAAAGAATCGCGTGAAGCATCCAGGGTTGCTTGTGCGTGCTCTGAACCAGCCACTGCCTCATGAGATTAGAGAAAAAGTGGTAAAATTGTTGGGATAGAAAACGAATGCCTGTGCGTAAGGCATCCGTTACTTTTTCACACTCATTTTTACGTTCCGAAACATGAAAGTGGTTTTCTCTTGCTTGTTTGTGAGCACCATCGCATCGATTTGGGAGGTGGTATCCTGAAGCTCCACCTCAAGCTGAATCGTCCGCCAAGGTTCGTGCAAGCCAATCACCGGGGACGCTGTCTCCGCTAAAAAAGTTCCGCGCCCATCAGTCTCGTCCACAAGCAAATAGACAGCAGTTTCACCCTTTACCTGTACCTCGAAGATAATCGTTTCGCCACCCTTAACCCCTTTTGGCGAGAAAACAAATCCCTCGTTCTCCTCGGCACCTTTTGTTTTTACCTCAAACGTACCATCCTCCACCTGCACCAGCGTTGCACTCACTCCAAAAAATGGCGATTTCTCCGCCGCACTAGTAGGAGAAATAAATATAAAGAAAAACGCTATACTAAGTAAAAGTTTAATTTTCATTATGAGAACCTCCTTTGGGACACAGGTCCGTCGTCCCACTTAGTATGTGTGGGACAGAGGGACAGGTCCCTTGTCCCAAGTGTGGCAAGTTTTCTAATTAGGGAAACAGGCCTATCCCCGTTTAGTATGTGGAAAAAGGAGGAAAACATGTAAGGCAGTAAAAAAGCAACCGGTACATAACCGGTTGCTATACAAATCTATTTGATTTCCAGATGCTTTTTCAAGCGTGTTGAGACGGCTTGGCGTTCTTCTTCGGAGACAATCCAGTACCAGCTGTCTAGGGTTTGGCCAACACCGTTGATGCTGAATTGCTCGATGCTATGACGAGCATCTTTATATTTCGATTGGATGGTTTTCATTTCATCAAAGGAAATATCGGTAGTTACGTTAGTTCCAAGCGCACCTAGGATGTCATCAATTTTTGTGACCGAAGTGAAGCTTGCGCCCTTATCGATAATCCCTTGGATGACCTGCTTTTGGCGGTCCTGGCGGCCAAAGTCACCACGTGGATCGTCGTAACGCATCCGTGCGTAACTAAGTGCTTCTTCACCATTTAAGGTTTGCGGACCCTCACCGAATGATGAACCCTCATATGAGAACGCGAATGTGCTGTTCACTTGGATACCGCCAAGCGCATCAACGATTTGCTGTAAACCTTCCATGTTCACCTTCACGTAATAATCGATTGGTATATCAAGAAATTGCTCAACAGTATCAATTGTCATATCTACCCCGCCAAATGCATAGGCGTGGTTGATTTTATCCTGAGTGCCTCTTCCGACAATTTCAACACGTGTATCACGCGGAATGCTTAGCATTTCCATGGAATTCGTGTTTGGATTAACAGTAACCACGATTAACGTATCGGTACGGCCCTTGTCGCCCGCACGTTCATCCACGCCCATGAGCAGGATGGAAATCGGGTCCGCTTTCGAAATATCAATTTCCTCAGTCCGTTTATCAGATGGACCACGGTCACTGTGCATTTTTCCAACCGTACTTGCAACAGATTGATATAGATAAACGGCATACCCACCGATGGCTAACAATAAAACAAGAGCGATAATCCCAACAACTTTTGGCCATTTCCGTTTTGTTTTCTTATTTGAATGGCGATCAACTCGACTCATATTTATCAACACCTTTTTCGTAGTTTACTAGCTGAATAAAATAGTACACAAGTATTAGACGTTTGAGAAGAGAAAAAGTTACATAATTGTAGAAAAAAGTATTTAATCGTGCTCGAAGTTTGTCGGAATGGGGTTGCAAGTTGGTGCGGAGAATTAAATTCGTGAGACAGGCACTAATATGGGGGCGATGGTGCAAATCCGTGTTCGACGACGCAAATATCGGAAGTATACAATCATGCAAATTCGCCCCTGAAACAATATCCTATGAACCAGATCTGTTTTTTTACACACTCTCCATACAAACTCCCTAATGCCCGCATTTTTGCTACTGCTTGTTAGTTTGTCTATAATATTCTATATTAATGTAGTTTTTATGATAGGGACACGGGGACAGGTTCGGTGACCCAGAAAAAATGGTGGGACACGGAACCTGTCCCTCTGTCCCATCAAAGATTGGGGGAATGCAAATGGCTGCAGATATTGTTGTAGTAGGTAGCTTAAATGTGGACATGGTGGTGAATGTGAACCAGCGACCGGAGTGGGGTGAAACGGTTTTGGGGCATGGTTTTTTCACGGGTAATGGTGGAAAAGGTGGCAACCAGGCGTTTGCGGCCTCGAAGCTTGGAGCTTCGGTTGCGATGCTCGGTTGCGTCGGAGAGGACATTTTTGGCGAACAGCTTTTAAAAGGCTTGAACGACGTTGGTGTTGATACTACTAATATTGAAAAAATTCACGGCGTTTCGTCCGGTGTGGCTGTGATCAGCGTGAATTCAGAAGGTGAGAACAGCATCATAGTGTCGCCGGGAGCGAACGACCATGTGACACCTGAATATGTGAAAAAACACGAGCAGGTTATTCGCGAGGCAAAGCTTGTGATGATGCAGCTTGAGATTCCATTGGAAACAGTTATTGAAGTTGCGAACATCGCTCATGCATACAATGTTCCGGTTATGCTCGACCCTGCGCCAGCGCGAGAACTTCCAGACGAGCTTTATAAAAAAGTAACCTACCTCACTCCAAATGAGAGTGAATTAGGAATTCTGGTCAATGCAAAAATTTCGGATGCCGAATCTGCGAAAGCGGCGGGCTTAAAGCTTTTGAAAAAAGGTGTAGATACGGTATTTGCAAAGCTTGGTGGGAAAGGTGTCGTCGTGTTGAGAGAAACAGAAACGTTCTCTGTCGACCCACAAACTGTGACTGTAGTTGATACGACCGCAGCAGGCGACGCATTTGCGGGTGCGCTCGCAACAGCACTCGTCAGTGGGAAGAACTTGCATGAAGCTACTGAATTCGCAAACACAGTTGGCGCGTTGACGGTGACGAAAAAAGGTGCCCAAAGCTCAATGCCAACGCTTGAAGAAGTGGGACACGGGGACAGGTCCCTCGTCCCAGATGAAAATTAGGAGGTAAATTATGAAGAAAATTATTTTTGATGTAGATACGGGAATAGATGATGCGATGGCGATTGCCTATGCTGTAAACTCACCAGAGCTTGACATTCTTGGATTAACGACGAGCTACGGAAATGTCGCGGTTGATGAAGCGACGCGGAATACGCTTGCGGTTTTAGAGAAGCTTGGAAAAAAGATTCCGGTATACGCAGGTTCAGAAAAGCCGCTGGTTCGTGGGAACCGTGAAGGCTTTGCGAAAAAGGTCCACGGGGAAGATGGGTTAGGAAATGTCTTGGATTTTGAGCCTAAAAATGCTGGAGAAAAGCAGTCTGCGGTCGATTTCATCGTCGAACAGGTAAAAATGCTTCCTAATGAGGTGACGATTATCGCTGTGGGACCGTTGACCAACCTTGCTCTTGCGCTTCAAAAGGCACCAGAGATTGTCGGGCAGGTTTCCAACGTCGTGATTATGGGAGGTGCGGTCTTTGTACCTGGAAATGTGTCGCCACACGCAGAGGCGAATATTTTCACAGACCCTGAGGCGGCCAAAATCGTGTTGTCATCGGGATTACCAATAACCTTGGTTGGGTTGGATGTAACGATGCAGACCTTGTTGCCAAGGAATAAAGTAGATGCATGGCGCGGTTCTGAGGTCGGCGACTTTTTTGCGGACATGGTCGGTTTTTATCATGACTTTTACGAAACCGCGAACCCCGGAATTGGTGGCTGTGGTCTCCACGATCCATTGGCGGTAGGTGTAGCAATCGACCCAAGCTTCGTAAACACGAAGTCCATAGGAATCGAAGTAATTACAGAAGGAGAAGAAGACGGCAGGACAGTACCGGTAGTGGATGGAAACCCAAAAATCCAAGTTTGCACTGAAGTCGACGCACCACAATTCTTGGATCACTTTTTAAAAAGAACGCCTGTTGCACAATAGAAAATTCGAGCCCATGCTACAAAAATAGTAGCATGGGTTCAATTGTTGTAATATTGTTATAATATATAAATTTTAGGGACACGGGGACAGGTCCCTTGTCCCAGGAAAAAAATGGTGGGACACGGGACCTGTCCCTCTGTCCCAATAGAAGGTGGCATTGTGATGGAACAGCAGGTTGTGGCGTTTTTAAAAGAGAGAGAGTCTGAGATGGTGGAGGTTTTGAAGGGGTTAGTGGAGTTGGAATCTCCGTCTCATGATAAGGAAGCAGTGGACCAGGTAGGTGAGCAGGTTCAGGAGCTTTATAAAAAATATGTTGGCGGCTCGATTCAGAAGTTTGAGAACGAGCATTCCGGGGATCATTTTCGCTGTGAGTTTGGTGAGGGTGACGAGCAAATTTTGATTTTAGCACATATGGATACGGTTTGGCCAAAGGGTACGCTTGAAGATCTCCCATTCCGGATTGATGGCGATAAGCTTTACGGACCGGGGTCATTCGATATGAAGGGCGGCATCGTGCAAGGGTTATTTGCACTCCATGCGCTTAAAACACTTCAGGTTTCATTGAAAACAAAGGTTGTTATGTTGTTTACGTCAGATGAGGAGATTGGAAGTGATTCCTCACGGGCGTTAATCGAAGCGGAAGCGAAAAAAAGCAAATATGTCCTTGTTTTGGAATCTGCGGCAGCTTCTATTAAAGGAAAGCTAAAAACCTCCCGCAAAGGTGTCGGTATGTTTACGATAAAAGTTCAGGGACGTGCGGCACACTCTGGAATTGAGCCTGAAAAAGGAATTAGTGCAATCGAGGAGCTTGCCAGGCAGACACTTTATTTACACGGGCTAACGGATTTTGAAAAAGGAACAACCCTAAATATAGGATTGATAAAGGGCGGAAGTGCATCCAACGTGGTCGCTGCAGAAGCCGAGGCCGAATTGGATTTGCGCGTGAAAAATTACGCCGAATTTAATCGAGTCATTCCATTAATTCAAGGCTTGACGCCGTCTAAGGAAGGTTTAACGATTGAGGTAACGGGTGGCATCAATCGTCCAGTGATGGAAAAAACACCTGAGATCACAAAAATGTTTGAAACAGCGAAAGGCTTGGCGAAGGAATATCTTGGTTTTGACTTGGACGAACAAGCAAGTGGTGGCGGAAGCGACGGTAGCTTCGCATCGCAATTTGCCCCAACCTTAGATGGGTTAGGACCAGTCGGTGACGGGGCTCACGCGTCAAACGAGCATCTGCTTATTTCGCAAATGCCGGTAAGAAGTGCACTAGTTGCGCTACTTATTGAAAAATTGGCGAATGAGTGACTGGGACAAAGGGGTGGTGGGACACGGGGACAGGTCCCTCGTCCCAGAAAAAAATGGTGGGACACGGGACCTGTCCCTCCGTCCCAACCGGAATTTTGTTGATAAGTTACCGAATTATTTAGACAACTCATCGGGTTGCTGTTATAATATTCCTCATTACTCTAATGTGAGGTTATGAACATGTATTTTAACAAGGAAGAGTTTCAAAGCAAGCATCAGAATCACGGAAGATTATTGGTGAGTTGTCCTGACCAGCCCGGAATTGTGATGGCCATCTCCCAATTTTTATATTCATTCGACGCAAATATCATTGAATCCAGTCAATATTCCACACACCATCAAGAAGGAACGTTTTATCTCCGGATTGAATTTGACTGTCCTTCACTAGATGAGAAAAAGCCAGAGATGGAGTCTGCGTTCGTCGAGGTTGCTGAAAAATTTTCGATGAAGTGGAAACTAATTAACGTCCAAAATGTAAAAAGAACAGCCATTTTTGTTTCCAAGCAGCTTCACTGTTTGAATGAGCTTTTATGGGAATGGCAAAGTGGAGATTTGATGACGGATATTGCGGTTGTTGTGAGCAATCATGAGGATGCGAGACCTGTTGTTGAAAACCTTGGAATTCCATTCGTTTACATTCCAGCAAACAAAGATATCCGCAAACAAGTTGAAGAACAGCAATTACAGCTTTTAAAAGAATATGACATTGATTTGATCGTGCTGGCGCGTTACATGCAGGTGTTAACACCAGACTTTGTCGCGGCATACCCAAATCAAATTATTAACATCCACCACTCGTTCCTGCCAGCGTTTGTGGGAGCGAGACCGTACGAGCGCGCCTATACGCGCGGGGTAAAATTAATAGGTGCAACCTCTCATTATGTAACAAACGATTTGGACGAGGGCCCGATTATTGAACAGGACATCGCTCGCGTTGATCACCGAGATGATGTAGCAAGACTGAAAAAAATTGGTCAAACAATCGAACGAAGCGTGCTTGCGCGTGGTGTGAAATGGCATCTTGAGGACCGAATTATCGTGGATCATAATAAAACAATAGTGTTTTAAAATGCAAGGACATCACTCATGTGGTGTCTTTTTTATTTTCCATTACAGCATACAATTACCCAATCACGAATAAGAAGCAACAATTCAAATTGACGATGCTATATTAGAATAGTGAAAAGAACCTTGTGATTATCCTTTACCTAATATATCCTAAAGGGAATAAAAAAGGCTTTAATATAGAAGTAAAACAGTAATTACATCCTATTACATGAATTATTCTAATATTGGTGGACGACACAAAATCTAATCCTAAATCTCCTCTATTTTTATAATCTCATTTAAACGCTTTCAAAAAACTATTTACACAAAAAAGAGATAATGTTAAGATAATTAAAAATGTAATAAATATTACTTTTGTTTAAAATGTTGTTATTTTTACTACTAAACAAATCCAGTTATAGTAATTACATATTCATTATTTGGGGTGGAAGAATGGGAACTTTACGTTTTAATGGTGGATTAATATGGAATCAATCTAGTTTTTTACAAAATGATGTTTTTGAGATTCAAGTGGAAAACGAGGGTAATCATGAAGTTTTCCTTCCTGACGATGCATTGCTTGTCCCAGCCTTAATTGATTACCATTGTCATCTTTGGGCACCAGGAGCAGCTTCAGTTGGAGTTACAGATACAGAATATCTATCTTCTGGGGTAGCTGCGGTTGGAGACGCTGGAACATTTGGCTATGATGGGTGGGAACAGGCGGATAGATTGTGGCAAAATAGTTTGTTGCAAGTTCGCTCGTGGTTGTCGGTATTGCCAGAGGGATTAACGATACATCCGAATCCGAATCCGACAAAACCTGAAAATATTTCGTTAGAGAGATTAGTAGAAACAGCCGCTCGATCAAATGGCAGACTCCTTGGTTTTAAGGTACGCCTTGGTCAAAAGGATAAAGTAAATGATCGTGGATTATTGAAATTAGCTCGTGAAGCTGCGGAGAAAAGTAATTTAAAAGTCATGGTTCACATCACGGATTCCAATTTATCAATTGATGAGGTTGTAGAAATCTTACGACCAGGGGATGTGTTGACGCATCCATACCACGGTAATAGAGGAAATATATTCAATCAATCAGGACAGGTATCAAATGCCTTAAAAGATGCGATTAAATCAGGTTTGATTTTAGATGTTGGACAAGGCAGTAAGCACTTTTCGTGGAATTCGTTTAAGAAGGCTGTGGCTGAGGGAATTAAACCGCACACAATTAGTACGGATCTTGTAAGGAATACATGGAAAAAGGATCCTGTTAATGATTTAAGTTATGTTCTTTCAAGATTTATAGCTGCAGGTTTTACAAAAGAGGAAGTTATTACCTCAGTTCTTGATAAACCATTAGAATTATTGGGGATTTCAATTAATCCGAGTGAAAACCTTGTTGTGTTAGAACCAAATCATGCTCCAATCAAGTATGCAGATTCTGTTGGAGATATCATTCAGGGCAACGTACTTTACAAACCAACTTATTATATGAATCGCGGGAAATCAATTTTTGTAAGTGAGAGTTTAGTTTAAAAAAATACTTTTACGTAGGGGGTAAAAAAATGAAGAAAATAGTCATCTTTTTAATGATCACAATGTTAGTTACTGTTCTTACTGCTTGTGGA
The DNA here is from genome assembly GCF_036962685.1 of Bacillus sp. JJ1566. Lineage (NCBI taxonomy): Bacteria > Bacillati > Bacillota > Bacilli > Caryophanales > Bacillaceae > Bacillus > Bacillus sp. JJ1566. The sequence goes on from NZ_JBALOP010000028.1 coordinate 79,492, forward strand.
GGTGCTTCTCCTAAAACTTCAAGTGCGAAAAATAAATTTCCAGATAAACCAATTACGTTGATTGTCTCTTTTGCAGCAGGTGGAGGTATGGACACAGGAGCACGTATTTTAGCGCCATATTTAGAAAAAGAACTCGGTGTACCGGTTACTGTTGTAAATCGTCCGGGCGCAGCTGGATGGATTGGATGGTCAGAATTGGCTAATGCAAAACCTGATGGATATACAATTGGATATCTTGGAACGCCGAATATCATTAATGGTTATCTCGACCCTAAACAACAAAGAAAAGAAAACCTAGAGAGTTTTACTTTAATCGCAAGCCATTTATCAGATCCAGGTGTCATTGCCATTAACAATGATGAGACTCGTTTCAAAGATGTGAAAGAGTTAATGGAATATGCAAAAAAGAATGAAGTTACGATTACAACAACAGGTGTTGGCAGTGACGATCATATTGCTGCATTGAAGCTAAATGAGAAATTTGGCACTAAATTTATTCCCGTACATACAGAAGGTTCTGCAAAACAAGCACCTGCTGTAATGGGTGGACATATTGACGTAATGTTTGCGAATGTTGTGGATGTGATCAATCTGAAAAAGACTAATGACATCAATGTAATTGCAGTACTGTCTGAGGAAAGAACTCCATTTTTTGATGATGTTCCGACATTGAAAGAAAGTGGTTATGAAGGCGTGTTATCAAGTGCAACCCGTGGTTTTGCAGCACCAAAAGGGCTTGATGAAGAAGTGTTGAAAGTGTTAAGTGATGCATTTGAAAAGGCAATTACAAATGAAGAACATATTAAAAAGCAAGCTGATTCTGGCCTTGCGGTTGATTATAAAGGAAGCGAAGCTTATTTAGAAGAGATGAAAGGGATTGAGCAAGAATTAATTGGGATTAAGAGCTTGCTTGGATGGGAGTAATCATTTCATTACTAGATAAGAAGTATACATGTTATCTAGTTTAACTCTATAAGAATTGCCTGCTAGTATTTGCAGGTGATTCTTTAAAACATTAGCAAAAAGAGGGACGGATGTCTTTTGAAAAATCTTGGTGTTTATATGAGCTTGTTCTTTCTCATATTCGGTGGAATCATTTTTTGGCAATCATTATCAATGGATTATTACAGCGACTATGGACCGGGACCTGGTCTTTTGCCACGTTGGGCAGGAGGTCTAATTATCGTTCTGTCCCTTCTCAACATTGTATTGTCTCTTAAGAAGGAAATTATCAAGCTTGGAGATGTAATGCCGAAGGGTGAAGGAGCGATAAATGTTTTGACCTGTATGGGGTCATTCGTTATTTTTATGATCATTGTTCCGTTTGTTGGCTTTGTTTGTGGAGGAATCATCACGTTATTTATTCTATTTAAACGGGGTTACAAATGGTATTCGGCATTGGGTTTGTCTTCACTGGTGATATTAATCATTTTTTTCGTATTTGGTGTAGCACTAGATATACCTTTGCCTGTTAATCAATACGGTTGGTAGGAGGTTATTATGGACACACTTATGTATTTACTTTCTGGGTTCGAGACCGCGCTTACATGGACAAATTTATTATATTGTCTAATCGGAGTTACGTTTGGCATGTTTATCGGAGTCCTTCCTGGTCTTGGACCAACAGCAGGAACAGCCTTACTACTACCTTTAACCTTTGCGCTTGAACCCATTTCCGCCATTATTATGTTGTCCGGAATTTATTATGGGGCAATGTATGGCGGTACGATTACATCGGTATTAATTAATACTCCTGGTGAATCGGCTTCCTTAATAACCTGTCTTGATGGGCACCCCCTCGCAAAGCAAGGGCGAGCAGGCGTAGCACTAGGGATTGCAGGAATAGGCTCGTTTATCGGAGGATGTATATCCATTATTGGTTTGATTTTAGTCGGCCCTCCTCTAGCAAAATTAGCTCTTAATTTTGGTCCGCCAGAATTTTTTGCAATGGTGTTTTTAGGATTAGCCCTTCTCCTTGGCTTGATGGGGAAATCAATAGTCAAGGGACTTTTAGGCGCACTATTTGGATTGTCCTTAGCCTTTATTGGGCAAGATTTAAGCTCTGGGGTGTTGAGATTTACGTTTGGCCAAACGCATTTAATGAGTGGAATTGATTTTATTGCGATTGCCATGGGGTTATTTGGCTTATCTGAATTGTTTCTAAATGCAGAATCGAAATTAAGCGCTAATGCAGAAAAACCACCTAAGGTCCAAGGACTCCTTCCTAGACGTGAGGAATGGAAGCCAACAATGAAATCAATCGGACGTGGAAGTATATTAGGGTTTTTTATCGGGTTGATTCCAGGAACAAATTCAGTCATTCCAACAATATTAAGCTATTCAATGGAAAAGAAACTAGCAAAGGATCCTTCACGATTTGGAAAAGGCGCATTAGAGGGAGTTGCAGGTCCAGAAACAGCGAACAACTCATACTCTGGTGGGGCATTAATCCCTCTTTTTACACTAGGTATTCCAAGTTCTCCGACAATTGCCGTCTTACTTGGTGCATTTGTCATGCATGGATTAACACCAGGTCCAGCACTGTTTCAAGATAACCCAACCTTTGTCTGGGCAGTTATCGCTAGTATGTTTATCGGGAATGCCATTTTATTGATGATGAATTTACCGATGGCGAACTTATGGGCAAAAATAACATTGGTTCCATTTAGAATACTTTTTCCAATCATTCTAATTATTACGATTGTAGGTACGTATGCATTAAACAATAGTATGTTTGATGTAGGTGCCATGTTAGTATTCGGAATTCTTGGCTACTTTCTGAAAAAAGCTGACTTTCCGCTGGCACCAATTATTTTAGCCTTTGTACTCGGTGGATTGATGGAACAAACTTTAATCCAATCGTTAACCATCTTTAGGGGAGATTTCTTCGAGTTCTTTATGCGTCCTATTTCAGGTACGATTTTGGTAATTGCAATCCTTTCTATTATTGCAAGTGTGATCGCAACAATAAAAGATAAGCGGATTGTCAATGAAGATGTTGAAATGTAATGATGGGCTATTTTAGCCCAATTCTTGGTTTTTATAGTCGTAAAAATTACTACACTTTATTTAATCGAAAAATATATCACATCATTTTTTAAAAAAGGGAGAGTTTGTTCGTGACTAATATTGCACCTCTTGTTTCGAAAGAATTGATCGAACGCGCCAAAAAGCTTAATACGACACTAATTTCAGATGCAATGGGCCGTACGGGTTCAATGGAACATACGATGAAACCAGTTGCACCAGGAATGAAGGTTGTGGGAACAGCACTAACGATTGAACTTAGTCCTGGAGATAATCTATTTTTACATCAAGGTATTTATACGGGTGGAGAAGGATATGTACTCGTAGCAGATGGGAAGGCACATACAGAAAATGCGTATCTTGGCGAGTTGATGGCAGACGCTTCAAAGGCGATAGGAAATGAAGGGATTGTCATTGATGGATTTGTTCGTGACAAAGAAACGCTAGCTCAAATGGGATACCCAATCTTTGCAAAGGGCTTTATTCCAAATGGTCCATTTAAAGAAGGGCCAGGAGCTATTAATACACCGATTTCATGTTCAGGAGTTGCTGTTTACCCTGGAGATTTAATAATTGGTGACGAAGATGGTGTTGTTGTCGTACCGAGAGAAAAAATAGAAGATATCCTTCAAGAAGCCGAAAACAAGCTTGAATATGAAAAAACACGTTTGGAATCAATTGCTACGTATGTAGAAAATCGTAAACAAGGAAATGCTGATATAGCTAGTATTGCTCCACCTTGGCTTGAAAAGAAAATAAAGGAACTTTCAATTTAAGAGGGGGTGGAGAAATGGAATTAGGATTCATTGGATTTGGGGAAGCGGCTTTTGAATTAGCAACAGGTTTAAAGCAAGAAGGCTTATCAAAAATAGTTGCATATGATCCGCTTTGGAACGAGGCACCATTCAGTGATTTGGTGCAGAGTCGTTCACAGAAATCGCAGGTTGGACTTGTTGAATCACCTGAAGAGGTTTTACAAATGGTTAAGATCGTGATGGTTGCGGTGCCAGCTGATAAGACACTTGAAGTAAGTAAACAATTACAGCCTCATTTACAAAATGATTGTATATATATTGATGTTTCAGCTGCTAGCCCTATTGTAAAGCAAAGAGTAGCTACAATTGTAAATGAAAAGGGTGCGAAATTTGTTGACGTAGCAATGATGGGTTCACTACCGGTATATAAACATAAGGTTCCTATGCTTGCGAGTGGAGATGGAGCTACTTCATTTATCGAGCTTATGCTGCCTTACGGAATGAACGTTACAGAAGTAAGTGAAGTACCAGGAGAGGCTACAGCAGTGAAGTTAATTCGAAGCATTTACATGAAGGGCGTTGCCGCATTGTATGTAGAACTATTGGAAGCAGCTCATGCGTTTAATGTCGATAAACTTGTTGTTGATTCGATTAGTGAATCAATGAAAGGACATACATTTGAAGAAACCATGAATCGTCTCGTGACCGGCTCATCCATACATGCACTCAGACGTTCGATTGAGCTCGGTGGAACGATCGAAATGCTGGATTCTGCTAATATTGACTCTTCCATGTCAAAAGCAGCGAAAGCAAAACTTGAAGATCTCTCTAAGATGAATTTGAAGGATTATTTTAAAGGTGAAAAACCTGAGCATTGGCTCCAAGTTATTGAAGCATGTAAGGTAGCAAATTAAGAATTAAAATTTCTAGATGGATTTATTTTGACCACATCCTAAGGCTACTCCAGGGTTACTGTTAAGTGGAGGCGTGCGTTGGGACATGTGGTTTTCTTATTACGGAAGGAACTAATTGGAGAAACATCCCATTTTTACAAAAAACCAAGAATGTGATAAAATTTTCTTGTGAAAAAAATGGCGGAAAAATTACTACAAAATTCTAAAATGGGGATAAAATATGGTAGATCCAATTGTAAAGTTGCAACAAAAAATATCAGAACTAACAGAAGCTCAACGAAAAGTTGCAGATTATATTATTAAGCACCCTTTAGATGTTGCTTTTTTAACGGTCGATCAATTAGCGGGAGTTGTTAAAACAAGTACAACTACGATTATGCGGTTGACATTCAGCCTTGGGTATTCGGGTTATGCTGAATTTCAAAAGGGACTTCAAGAAAACCTTCGAAATCAAGCAGCACCTCAAACGAGACTAGAAGCGAACATAAAGGGATTGGATGAAAATAATTTATGGAGCCGCTATGCAGAAAGCCAAATCAATAGTCTACAAGAAACACTTGATATGATTTCATCGGATCTACTTGAACAGTCATTAGACATGATTGCTTCTGCAAATCGTATCATGTGTACAAGCGTAAGAAGTGGATTACCAGTTGCGCAGTATCTTACACAAGGATTAAATCGACTATTTGGCAACACTCAAATGGTTGTGGCGGATATGAGTGATTGGATTGATAGTGTAGTGGGCATGGATTCTAATGATTTACTGATTGCCGTTAGCTTTCCAAGATACGCTAGAAGAATTATTGAATTAACGGAAGCTGCAAAAGCCAATGGATTACATGTGATAGCCATTACGGATAGTTACTCATCACCACTCGCTAAAAATTCTGATTTGATTATACCGTGTAATTCCAGCAGTATTGCATTTCATAATTCTGTGGTGCCATCAATGTTTGTTGCGGATTATTTAATCAGTGCTCTTGCAATTAACTATCCTGAAAAAACAAAAGACCGACTTGATAAAGTTAATTCCATTTTAACAGGAATGAATTATCATTATTTAAACTAGGGATACGCACCTTGCAAAACCTTTGTGTACTTAGCTCTCCATTCAAAGGGTTCCATTTTGGGATTCATTTTCATTAAAAGATACCATAATAGACGTATGAATTGGCATACGTCTATTTTTATTTTAGTCTTTTTAAACCACA